>NZ_JAUBPB010000061.1:0-42410 GCF_036700545.1 Microcoleus sp. SVA1B4 | reverse complement strand
CGATCGCGTTTGAGCCAGTCGTCGAGTACATCAAAGATGCCTCTTTCGGTCTGGGCGCGTCCGACTGCGATTGTCATTTACGCAAATCTCCAAATGGATATAATTACAACGGATCTGTCTCTAGTCACAACTTCCCACCTCATAGCTCTGCTGTAGCATAAAATGAGTGGAGTGTGAATATAATTTACGTTTCTTTACCGCTGATGATGATTATAAAGGGAAATCTTTACAATAGCAAGAGCGAATTTTAAGTTTTGAGTAAGTTGGTAGTTCTGACGGGCAAGGCAATAGATCAACTGGGTTTCGGAGCGATCGGCCGATCGCTCAAAGCAGGAAAATGATTGAGCAAGCGGGTTTCTCTCTCAATCGAGTATGAGAGAATCTGGGTTTCTGATCTCAGGACAATTGCTCAAAGCCGGAAAATGATTGAGCAAGCGGGTTTCTCTCTCAATCGAGTAGGAGAGAATCCGGGTTTCTGAGCGATCGGGCAATTGCTGAGCATGAAAATGATTGAGCAACCGCTGGTTAAAAACTAGAGATTGCTAGCGATCGACATTTTGAGTGAATTTAGCACCCAGATGCTAAACGGCAAGCCCCCTATTCCCTCAACCTAGTGGGGAATTACTTTTTTGACATACTCCCCTGCCTAAAGGCGAGAGGATTCTTAACACTTCATCGACCAATGCTACCGAAGTAGTCTTACGAGCGCCTCCATGTTCATTTTAAGTCGTGGCAATGCCCTATCCCGACTATATGTATCGTTTTGTTTAAAAAACATTAACAATACTTTGTTTTGCTTCCAGGTTGGATTTTAACCATTGCCCTTGGGTCTTTCCCTATTACTGGATCAGTCCCGGTTTCAACTCAAGATGAGTATATATCGCTGCAATCTTAGGTGGGGATTTCAACCAATTAAACTATAGCATAAAGCCGTCCTTTTAGGACGGGGCTTGCATCCCATTTTCTCTGTCAATCAAAATCCGCCTCAATGATTTAACAAAAATGTTGTCTTGGCTGTCATATTCGGTAAAGAACTGCTTACGATTGGGCGTTTTACGATTTGGCGTTTGCGGTGGCTTTACCTGTAATCATTTTAGGTTAAATCCTATAGATTTAACTAGGTTTATCACAAACGGTTACGAACCCGCAAGACTTAGGAACTGTCACAAGCGCTTTAGGGTGGCCTAGCCCCACAGCATCACCCACCAACTAAACGATAAACATCGGAACATCTGGACTTTTTAGTTGCCAAATTAAATAATTTGACAGCTTACTCGACAGCACCTAAAGCTTTTAGCAAGGATTTTTGCCCTTGAGTTAAACCTGTAACGCCCTTGATATTCATGCCTTCATAAATTCTTGAATGGGAGAGATTTTTTCCATATTTCTGCATTTCAACCGTTGAAAATTCAATCGTTTGTTCGCGGTCATCTCTAACTAAATTATGACTATTTTCTCTGGGTCTACTAAAAACCGATTTGGCTAAATTAGATCCAGAAAAGTTGACTTGGTACAGATTAACACCCCTCATATCTGCTTGCCAAATAGTGATATCAGAAAAATCAGCGCCCGTTAAATCTAGTTGAAGTTGACATAATAAATTGAAGATATTACCAGCCCCATATCCGGGTGCTACACCCTGCTCTGCTAATTTGATTAAAATGTAATTTAGTTTTTCGGCTAACTTTTCGGTGGTGTTGTAGGTAACTAGGAGTCGGGAAATTAAAGGCGTAACAATGGCGCTAATTTGATTTTTCCTGACCGACTCTTCGGCTGTAGCTTTAATCAGAGCATAGTTTTGAAGAAAAGGAAACAAGGAACAAGAGGATGTAGAACTATTGCATTCTTCTCTAGTAATTTCTTGGTAGAGTTGCTCAATTATTTTTTCTGTGATATAATCTCTGATTAATGGCTGCTGAGTGAAGCCAAAAATACTTTTTTCCGGGACTTGAATTGCGGCTTTTTCAATGAGAGAGCGCCACTGGAGAGATTCTAAGCTTTCTAATAATTCTGCGTGGAAAACGGGCGGGACGATATCATTTAGAAGTTCTGTAGGCAAAACTGGTTCTCGGTTAATGGCTAACCAGTAAATAATTTGTTTCTCTATCGGAGATAAGCGATTAAATTGTTCATCTAACCAAAGGCGAATGCCATTAAAAATAGTTTCTTCTTGTTCTAAGAAATCTCGAATATTTCCCGCAAATAAATCTTGTATGGAACTCGCTGCTATTTTTAAAGCTATAGGATTACCTTGGTAGCATTTTATTAGTTCCGCTTCTTCAGCAGCGGTTCCTATTAAAGACTTAAGTTTGAGGATTTCCTTGGCTGCGACTGGTGCTAAACCTTGCAGTTGCAAGAATCGGACGGGTAAAGTTGCTCCGGTTAAAGATGCAATTTCTCTCGCTTTTTCTCTGCTGACAATTAACACGCAACTTTGGTGATTGGTTTCAGCAATTTGTCTCAGAAGTTGGCTGTAGTTAGAGAATCCCTCGCGGTAAGTACCTGCATAGCTACCACTCTGGAAAAGGAAGTCTAAATCATCAAGGATAATCAGACACCGATGTTCCTGTAAATACTTGATGAGAAGAGAGATACGTTCGCCTACAACCTGGGTTAAATCGGTATTTTGCTCGTTTGAAAAAAATTGGATAAGTTTAGCTAATTCTTCTGGTAAAGGTGAACTATTCCGAAGGCTTTTCCAGACGACAAATTCAAATTCACTTTGAATTTCTTTGGCTAACTTTACCGATAAAGCAGTTTTACCAATGCCCTCCATACCTATAATGGTAATTAAGCGGCAACGATCTTGTAAAATCCAATGTTTAAGAGTAGCTAATTCTTGGCTACGCCCGTAGAAAATAGAAACGTCGATCGCCTCTGATAAATTGTGGTGGGTTTTTGTTACTAAGGAAGGATTTGGGAAGGCGATCGCTTGTTCCTCTGGATAACGTTTTAAGCCCAAAGCTTCCCAAAGGTGACAATTAGCCCAACAATCGGGCAAATGGGGTGATGTTGTTGTCGGTGTTTTATCTGGAGACGGGCGTGTACATGATTCAAGGATTGAGTGAATATTGCGTTTTGTGACTTGAGTTCCCAATGCCAAAGAAATTGTTCGCCATAATTGGGAACCGATATCTTTTAAGTAGTCGGCATCGTATCCTGATGTATCCGCCATGTTTTGATAAGACTTTCCTTGCCAAGATTGGCGGAATACTAGGTCTTGAACGTCGTTTAAGTGGCCTGGTTTGAGTAGGGTGTCTAAAATGGCTAAGGCTTCTTCGAGAGTCATTAGCTGTAAGTGTAAAACAGTGACTAAGTAATTACTCTTATAGACTATCACTTTTTCTAACTATTGTTACTTCTTTTTACTTTATTTATCAAATCTTCATATAAACTTCTGGCCTTTTCTGACTTTTTCCCACTGTGGAGGTTGAGGTGAGAAGGTTATTGTGTGTTTATAAAATGATTTTCGCAGGAACAAGAAGAAAATTGCAAACTGTGAGGTCAAGATGCGTCTATTTCAGAGAGGTACAGTCATGATTAATCGAAAAATATTTGTATTAGCTTCTGTGGGCTTATTCGGTTCTTTATTACCCTTATTTGACCTTCCGAATAGAGCCTTAGCCGGGTGTGGTTTTCTTGATATTACTTGTAATCCCCGTCAGTGGGACTCTCCAACGAAGACTATACGAAACAACATTAATCCTCCAATGCCACAAAGAAGGAGTGAAATTTATGAGAGTTTTACCCTCATCAATCAAAGTAATGAACCTCTGTCTGTTGCCTATGGAGAGTATATTCCTATGAGAAGTTCTTCAGGGGGTGGAAGCACATCTAGCCTTGCAGTAATGACCCACCCTTATTGGGTTTCTAAAGGCTGGTGGTCTGTTAATCCAGGTGAATCCAAGGTTGTCTACGAAACACAAACCAAGGGAAAGAGCATCTACATACGGATAACCTCAAAAAGTGGGGTTAAGGTTCCAGCTCAGTTTGAGCGTATAGCTGAATTTTGTGTTTCTAATCAGGCGTATAGCTCTCAAACAGAAGAGGCGGAACCACACTCCAGATTTTCTTTGACAATTGATGGTCAATCTAAACGAGGATCTTCATGCGAACAGATAGGGGGGCATTTGGAAAGCTTTTGGCAGATGAAAGCTCATACAAATTTCACCATTAACCAATAGATGTAAAATGACATAAAATCTTTCCTGATTTAAAACAAGTTTGAGGCTTTGATTGGGTGAGGTAATTTATACAAGTGTTGACATCATCCAATTATATTTTTGGCATCTATTTGGTCCCAAAGATCGGGGTGACAGAACATTTCTGCTTCAACCTTTATCCGATTTCCAGACGAGAAGCAGAAATTGGTATGGCGATCGTTACCAACCTCAAATAACTCGAAATCCTCAACCGTCAATGAAGGTTGAGGTTAATTTATTCAGGGCTATCTTGCATTTTTTTACACTGGTCATCAATTAGACTATTTATTCCTTTCAATCCAGTTTTGAATTTCGTCCAACACTAGAGAGTCTATTTGTTTTTCTTCAATGCTCCCACTCCCTAAATAGATATTTTTGTTAGATACAAGGGTGAGATAGACCGAAAATGTTGAAATCATTCCATATTCACTCCCTGAAGATGACTCTATGATCGTGAAGTTCAAGAAATTATCAATACTCTGATTAATTTTATGTTTTCTGACTGGACTTTCTTGAAACACTTCAATTTGATTGGTTTTAAAATTGAAAGTACATAATGAAGACCGAATTGTATAACCAACCGTATAAAAGCCATAACCGACGGCTCCCAACAGGAGACATATTGAAAATAAATTGCCACCAATATCAGAGAGCCACATCGGCAACAATAAAAGGAAGAACCCTAAAATTAATACAACCATTATGACGATGAAGCTCACTGAAAATTTGCCTTTTTTTCCAACTTTAAAGGAAATTCGCTCGGAATTTTTTTCCAAGATTTTGACGACACACATTTTTACACCTCATAATTGTTGAATTATGTCACAGTTATTATATTAGTATACTATATCAATAGTCCGGACAGTTTTTATATGGCCCAATGGCTTATGCTCGCTTGACTTTGAGCCACTGTGGATAATTAAATCAATGTCAGCTCCACCCCTGACAGGCATTTAATTCGACTTTTTTATGCTTCTTGCCCCGCGTAAGCTTGTAGTCTCGTTCCAAAAACTGTCCGGAGTATTGCTATATTATACTTTAATAATTTGTAACACTTCAGCATTAGCACGCTCGCTATTAGGATTTACGCACTGTAATGGTGTGGCAAAGGTTTGGAATTGCTTCGGAAGCCTCGCAATGACAGAATTGCGTTAGTTGTGCTTAAGTTCTGACTATAAACACAGCGATCGCTTTTTTCGAGGGTCATGAGCTGTGATATTAAAACGCTGACTAAGTGATTTTTCTCATACGTTATTACTTTTTCTGACTATTTTTACTTTTTTTTACTGTATTTATCAAATCTTCATATAAAGTGCTGGCTTTTTATGACTTTTTCCCACTGTGGGGGCTGAGGTTATGAGGTTAAGCTGTGTTTAGAAACAGTTAAGAGCCTCCAGGAGGCACAGGTATGAAAATTAATAATTTTCGCACTTCTCTTGCAACATTTGTTCTTGGTTCAGCTACATTGGCTGTTGGTATGTTTTCATTTTCTCCACCAGCACAGGCTTGGTTTAAGGTCTGTAATAAATCAGGTTCAACAGCTACGGTAGCCTTTGCATATCCTGAAGGCGGGGGTTGGACTTCACACGGTTGGTACAGGCTCAAATCAGGTGAATGTGCTACAACCTATCATCCTTCGCTCAAAAACAGGTTTTATTATGTTTATGGTGTAAGTGAAAGTGGAGGACAGTGGGGTGGGAATCATCGTTTTTGTACCGTGGAATCTGAGTTTACAATGGCTAGTTCAGATCGACGCTGTGGATCTAATGGTGAGTGGAAGGGCTTTGAACAGGTAGACACAGGTAACGCCAAGAATTTTACATACACTCTCACTGAGTGACTCTAACAGAGTGAAATGTACAGAATATCTCAGTGAAAACTCCATTAATAGTGTGCGTTATTAACGCGCTACCTATCGATAGTGTTGATAGACAAATCTTGCCTACGTCCTCTCTAATTAATGTTCACTCCATTGCCAAAGTTCAAAGTCTCCTCAACAGATTACTCAGTGAAGGAAAAGAGATGTTTACTAATAATTTCCCAAAAGATTCTTACCGTATTCTTTCTTGTGACGGTGGTGTAATTCGCGGTATTTTAACGGCTGCTTTACTAGAAGAGCTAGAAAAACAGCTAAGAGCAAAGAACCCGGATCGGCAATTAAGAGATTACTTTGATATCATTGCAGGAACTTCGACAGGTAGTCTCTTAGCCTGTGGAATTGCCAACGGAATTTCAGCCAAGGAAATGAAGGAATTGTACCGGTACACTGGCCTCCAAATTTTCCCTCCACTAAAAGACACTTTGAGGAGTTTAATTTGGCGGTTACTGAATGAAGAGATAGATTTTAGTGAATTTGACACTTTTAACCTCTTGCATAGAGGTAAGGAAGATACCAAGAAATTTATGAGTCAACCCGTCTATGACGGCGAAGGTCTGGAGGACGTACTAAAGGATATATTTGGCTGTCAGCAACTTGGTGAGTTGCCAAAATTAGTGATCGTCCCAAGCTACGATGTTTATAATCACGATGCTGTAATCTTCAAAAACAACGCAGAAGAGTTTAAAACGATGCCAGTATGGGAAGTTTGTAGAGCCTCCTGCGCTGCGCCTGTTGCTTTTCCTGCTCACGTTACCCAGAATGAGGAATTTCTTAAATCTCTTAAAGAAAAGGCGAAAAAAGCAGGGGAAGAACCAAACATAAAAGTCCCTGATGACGGTATTCCGTTGATTGATGGCGGTATAGTTGCTAATAACCCTGTACTTTGTGCGATCGCAGAATGTCGGACACAATTTAAGACTCTTCCTTCTGTTGTGGCTTCTTTTGGTTCCGGTTGGACTTTGAATCGGATTACAGTTCGGGAAGCGAAAGGGTGGGGTGGCTTTAATTGGACAAGCTTGCTAAGAAATATCCCTCTGATGGATGTATTTTCTGATGGTTCAACTGATGCTACTGATTATATTGCCAAACAATTGCTTAAGGGAGAGAGTGAATATTTTCGCTTTCAACCACTTCTAAAAGAAAATGTTAGTGCTTTTAGTGCTGATCCCGATAATCTCGATTTATTGGTTGAGATAGCAGAAAGGTTCTTGGAAACTCAGGAATGCAAGGATGATATGACTAAGCTTGTTGAGTCTCTGACCTCATCAGATCGCTCCTTCTTAGGTTCTCTGGTGGCTGCGAGTGCCTAACTTGAGTGAGTCGTAGGGTACGCTAGTATTTCCCCACTATTGAGTTGACATTCAGTTTAAAGGCAATCGCGCACCCTACAGAAGTAACTCACGCACTGAAAAAACTTACTGGATAAAGATGTCCTGCAAATAAAAACCTTGATTTCTAATTTTTTAGGCAAGTGAATTAGGAAATTCAAAACTAGAGTTTGCATCCATACTCTTGTCACCTCTGTCATTATTTTATACACAGCTATTGCTTTGACTTATAAAACACTCCCCGCACAAAGTCAGACTTGCTGGGAAAGGTTTGATCCCGCAGCATCCCAAAAACTTTTCCGTGGAAAAGTTGGTTATCCCATTGGTAAAATATTGATTATAAATGAGACCAATCCAACTGTAACTGTTATATTATCTCACCCTGACAGTGACGGTCGCGCATTTGCTGTTTGGAATATCAAACCAGGTAGTCAAAATTTACGCTGGGATGGCAAGCCAATCAATATAGGTGCTAATTGGGGGATTAATATAGGGTCATCTTCTTGTATTGGTCCTGTTGGAAAAGCTGCTAAGACAGCACATGAGGTTGTGGGACATGACGAAATGTACTATTACATTAGGGCAAACTAGAATGACAACTTCTGATACAAAAACGAGTCGGTTGGATAACAATGACTTTCTGTTTCCAGCTAGGTATATCGGCGGCTATACCTGGCTGGATGAATATGACTTAAATACAGATGCAATCGGGCAAGGAATCACACTTGCTCTTGACGCTACAGATCAAAGCAAATTTGACACATTCTTAGAAATTATAGATGCCAATACGGGTAAGGTTCTTGCTGATAATGACGATGAGGGTGGTATTAGTACAAACTCATTGATTGCGCCTGGTCAGCCTTCCCAAAGTGGTGATATATTTGACATTTCAACAATTCCTGATTCTTTGACAATTGACGGCACTACCAAGTACAAAGTGCGCGTCTTTAGCGTAGATTCTGTTACCGACCTATTGTCTACTTATCCCTACACTTTACAGGCCAGCGTTCCTAATGGTAATGTCAGTTTAGTTCCAAGAGGTAGCAACTTTAGCAGCCCTCTAACGGGCAGTACCGTTGCATTAACTGGTAAATTGGATGTCAACAAAGACTTTACTTTTCCAGGTATAGGTGGTAACACACTTGCTGATGAATTTCTCGTAAGTACATCACTCGACAACGAACCGCTCAAAATTTCCCTTAGCAGTACAACAATAGGCTTTGACCCTTTCGTAGCAGTCATCAGCCCTAAGAATCCCGAAATTTTTGTCTCAGATAATAACAGCGGCGGCGGTTTGAACTCACAGCTTACTGTTCCGCGCGCAGGTATTGATTACAGAATCCGCGTCAGCAGTAACACTACATTTCCCAATTCCACAGCTTCTGCTGCTGATTACAGTTTACAGGTCAGTGTTGCTCAAGGTAGCGTCACATTAACCCCTCGGAGTGGCGAAACTCTGCAACTAGGGCGCAGTGGTGGAAAAGTACCCGACGGTTCTACATTGCCAGATATTTCTAATGGGGGAACATCGCCACAGATTTTCGGTACACCTGTAGATATCGCAACACCAACAATTAATGCCCCCGGCCCAGGTAATCCTACAGGGCAATCAGCAAACACTGTTACGGGCCTGTTTTACAACCTCTCAGACAGTAAGGATGATATTTTGCTGTTCTCACTGCCCTCGACTGCTACTGGCAAACAAATCTTAGCCCTATCTGGCAGCGATAATATTATTGGCACCAGTGGCGCTGATACGGTTAACGGAATGCAAGGAGCCGATACAATTGACGGAGGTGCTGGTAATGACAGTTTATCCGGCGGTAAAGAGTCAGATTCCCTTGAAGGTGGTGCTGGCGACGACGATATATTAGGCAACAATGACAACGATACTCTTACCGGAGGAGAAGGCAATGATACTATCCGGGGCGGTAAAGAGAAAGATAGCCTGACTGGTGGTGGTGGCGATGACTTTCTCTATGGCGATCGCCATCAAGATTTTCTCACCGGTGGCCATGGAAACGATACATTTGTCTTAGCTGGGGGACAGATAGCAGCGCTCAGTTTAACAGATGCAGATGTGATTACAGACTTCAAGACTGGGGACAAAATTGGTCTCACCGACGGGAATACATTTGGCGGCCTCTCCTTTGAAAATGTCAGTTTGACTCTGACTGGACAACCTGCTGTCAATTCTATAGCAATTAAAGTTAAAGCCGACTCCAGTTATTTGGGTATCGTTCAAGGGGTGGCGAAAAGCACTTTGACGACAAATGCTTTTGTGATTCTGTAGCATGGGCTTTGTCCACTCTATTTGAGTGGAATTAATCGCGATCGCCTTTGAGTTTGAGATGAGGCGATCGCACTTGTATTCTTCCTGTGCGAGGGGCGATCGCACTCATCACCGTGTGCCAGTTGCGTCCATGACCACGAATTTCAAAGGTGGTACCCGCCACGTGATTTATCCGTGGGATCAATCCAAAATCTAAAATCTAAAATCCTCAAGCCCCCGAATTGATCTCGCGCAAGTCAATCCAAAATCTAAAATCTAAAATCTAAAATCGAATGACTGTCCTCATCTTCCCCACCCCCCCATCTTTTCCATCCCATCATCCTCTTCTGCTCCTCAGCACCTATACTTAAAATTGGGATCTTACAGTTAATTTTTTTAAACCGAATGTTCAGCATTGACATCATTGTGAAAAATACGCCCGTCTCGCTGTCGGTGCAGCGGAAGTTGGAGGAAGACGCTGAGACTGTTTACCAGCAGGTACTGGCGGCGATTCGCAACTCCCAACCGCAAATTTTGGAACTCACCTGCGAGAAAAATCCTGAGAAAAAGGTGGCTGTACTCAGCAGCGAGATTTCTGGGGTGGTGGTTTCTCAGAAATCGGGGGCGTCATCTACAGGCCGATCCCCTGGTTTTGTCTCGATGACAGCAGAATGAGGGCTGGGGGTGTTGGTGCCGATATGAGCCAATCAGCCGTTGCTGTGCGGGATTTGGGTTTTTGCTGGCCGTCGGGCGATCGAGTGTTGCAAGGTTGCTCTCTGGATGTACCCAAGGGCGAGTTTTGGATGCTTTTGGGCACTAACGGCAGCGGCAAGTCTACGCTGTTGAGGCTGATGGCTGGGCTGCTGCACCCCCAGTCGGGGGAAATTGACCTGAGTGGGCGAGTGGGTTTTGTGTTCCAAAATCCGGATCACCAATTGGTGATGCCGACGGTGGGTGCGGATGTGGCTTTTGGTTTGGTGGAGGAAAAGCTTTCTAACGTTCAGGTGCGGGAGAGGGTGGCGGAGGCTTTGGAGGCTGTGAATTTGCTGGATTTGCAGCGGCGACCGATTTATGCTTTGAGTGGGGGCCAGAAGCAGCGAATTGCTCTTGCTGGGGCGATCGCCCGTCACTGCGAAATTCTGCTGTTGGACGAACCGACGGCTTTGTTAGATCCTGATTCTCAGTTGGATTTGGTGGCGGCGGTGCAGCGGTTGGTGAAAAATCGCGGGATTACGGCTTTGTGGGTGACTCACCGTTTGGATGAGTTGAATTATTGTGATGGGGCTTTTTTGTTGGAAAAGGGCGAAGTGGTCGATCGGGGAGATCCGGCGCGTTTGAAGCAGCGGTTGATGCAAAGTCAAGATGTTTAGCTGTTAAGTAGCGGACGTAAAATAGCTGTAGAAGTCAAAGAGTCGCTAGGAGCAAAAAAATGACCGTTGAAGAAGCCATCATCGATAAGGTGCGGGTGTTGCCACCTGAAAAGCAACAAGAGGTGTTAGCGTTCATCGAGTTTTTGGATTCGGATGAGTGGGAGCATATCTATAAAGGGCGGTTTAAGGAACTCCAGCAAGAAGTGCAGATCGGAATTGATGCGGCGGATCGAGGAGATGTCATCGATGCTGACGTGATGTTTCAAAGGTTGCGGGACAAACTACGGCAGCAGCAAGCTCAGGTAGGTCAATGAGCCATGTTTGCAGGTTCACAGTTCCCGCCAGTCGAGATATCGAAGCCATCATTGACTATGTGGCTGATAACAGCAGCTTTGATGCTGCGGAACGGTTGCTCAATAGAATTAACGATCAGTGCAAGAGGTTGGCAAGCTTTCCCAATATGGGACGGAAGCGGGATGAGCTGGCTCCCAAGGTGCGAAGTTTCCCGATCGATGATTACCTAATTTTCTATCGTGCTATTGAGGAAGGTATTGAAGTTTTGCGAGTCGTCAGCGGTTATCGGGATTTACGGGTTCTATTCTCACAATCGGATGAGGATCGATCGTGTGAGTGAGTAGCCATGAAGCATTGGAAGGTGAAGAGCTTCAAGATAAGGTAGCAGCGTGCCAGCTTGATACCAAATTAATCTCGCAATCCTCGATCGCGCAACCAAGCATCTGCCCAAATTGTATCGGCCTCTGACAGTGCTGGTATGAGTTCCCAGTTGCGATAATCTATCTTGAGGTCGTAACTTGCTATGTCGTAAATTTGAGTGAATAATTCCTGCAAATTGATTATAGGTTCGGTATCGCCCGATCGCAGTGGTAAAGGAAAAGCCGGGAGCGGGTTCTGCACGTTAAAAGCGTACAAATCTGCTCTGGGACGGCGATTTCCCCGACACACCAAAACACTATAGTGGCTTTCAATGTCATTGCCAATAACTGGCATTTTTTGACCGCGCCGCAATAAATCTATTTCAATTAAATGAGTGCGACTGGATAAAATTTCTTCTCGCTTTTCTTCGTACATTTGTCGTCCTTTTCCTGTGCGCTTATTGCTAGGCGAGAGGATTTCAATCAGGGTGATTAGTTCTTGGTTTCCTCTTTCTCTAATTTCTAAATAGCCTTCCCGAACCTGGTAGGGCATCGGAATATTTACTGTCAATGGTTGTGTTGGTGGCGCTGCAACGGCTACGTTTGATGTGATTAATTCGGTTGTAGTTCTTGGCTGAATTACGTTTACATCAGGAATGCCAATTGATAAATTGTCGTCAGCGGTTTCATAGATTCTCACTTCCAACGAGACTAAATACTTAGGACGCAGTTGGGGAGACAAAAACCTAAAAATTTCACTAATTAACAAGTGATGTAGGGCAGGCCAGAGTTCAGGATGCTCTAAATACGGGTCCATACCGGGAAAGGGAGATGGCATTGATGTGACTCCTTGACTCAAATCTATTTCTAGTTTAGTTGAATATTTGTGGAACAGGCATCTTGCCTGTTTCTTGGGCGGGCTCTCCGGCCCACCCCACAACATATTTTAATGTTGGTGGAACCGGCATCTTACCTGTTGTTCACACTTTTCAACGCTTAAACTTCGATCGACAATTGCGTCGGAATTGGAACGCTGTTTTCATCTAAGACAGACAGCGCATTCACGAAAACAATTGTATGCGGGACTGCGGGCATTAAGCGGCGCAGTGCATTTAGGTAAGATTCGGCATCGGGGCGACGGCTGAAACGGGCGACTGTTAAGCGCTGACAGTTGGGGAGGTGGCGAATTATGCACTCCCGGTTGAAGTCGATCGCGATATGTCGATTGTTTTGGTATCATAGATGTGTTCTGCCCACTTTTGTGGGTGGTAAAGGAAAGGCGTTCGCCCTTGATTTCTCAGGTCGGAGGGCGATCGCTAATTTGATAATATTAATCTTATGATACGTTCGTATCGACTGTCAAGTGCAAGATGGGTCTAATTCGGTTGCGGGTTCGAGAACTAGCTGAAGAGAAGGGTTGGACGCTTAAAGAAGTTTCTGAGCGATCGGGCATTCCTTACAGTACGGTTAGAAGCTATGCCCATTCTCCCAAGCTGGCAACGGTAGATTACACAGCTTTAAACAGAATGGCTCGCGTGTTTGATATTGCGATCGAAGATTTAGTTGAGATTTTGGAAGAGTAGGCTGATTAATCGTTGGGAATAGGGGACGAATTAGGCTGCGAGTTCGAGAATTTGCTCAAGAGAAGGGTTGGAATCTGACAGAAGTATCCAAAAGAACAGGTATTCCATATACCACGATCGCCACCTATGCCAGTTCTCCAGGTATGGCAACTGTTGACTACACGGCTTTGGACAAGATGGCCCGTGCCTTCGATATTGCGATCGAAGATTTAGTCGAGATTTTGGAACAGTAAACTGATTTGTCAGCGGGAAGATGGGGCTAATACGGTTGCGAGTTCGAGAACTAGCTGAGGAAAAGGGTTGGACGCTGAAAGAAGTTTCCGAGAGAACGGGCATTCCCTACAGCACGGTTAAAAAATACGCCCAAGCTCCCAAAATGGCAACGGTGGACTACACGGCTTTGCAGAAACTTGCTGCTGTCTTCGATTTGATGGTGGAAGATTTGGTTGAGGTTTTGGAACGGTAAACTGATTTGTGATTTAGTTTTTGCACTTCTTGCAACAGTCCGTCGGGGGTTGAAACCCCCGCCTCAAAGCTCAAGTCGTCTAAAGACGACTGAAAAAGCGATCGCTCTCCGCTTCAATCCTTTTTTTTAAATTTTGAATCAATCATTTCTTCAGTCCACAAAGCGTGGACTTTCGTTTTGAGGCAGGGGTTTAAACCCCTGCCGGAATGTCGCAACAAATGCAAGATATTTGTTCGATGCCCTCCCAAAGTTCAGAAAGGGGTAGAGTTTGTCCGGTTACAGCTTGGCGCCAGGATGTGCGAAAGCTTTCTCCTGAAAAATCTGTGTCTGCTTCGGGCGTGATTTTTTTTTCTAGAGAATGGGTTTGTTGAATGATTGTGGATAGTGTTTTTAGGAGTTCAAGCTGCTCTATGAAGGAAAGTGACTGAGCCAGATTTATGGCTTGTTGAAGTTGTGATGTCATGGTCTATCCTCCATCTTTAATTTTTCATTTTGCATTTTTAAGCCTGAGCAACCATTCCAACATACTGAAAATCTCAGAAGTGACTGAACGTTACTCTAAGTTTATCAAAATTACGAAAAAAAGGGAGAAATTATCGCTCTCCCCTTCTCCTCTGCGCCTTTACGATTCCTTCCCTACTTCATCTCATATCCAAACAAATTCGGATCGACTTCTCCCAAATTCAAATCGGCCAAACCATACTCAGCCCAACGCCTTTCTACCATCGCAGCCACATCAGGATCGGACTCCAAAACTTCCCCCCATTCGTGATCGGTTTCCGGCGGCATCTTCGTAGTAGCATCAATCCCCATTCTGCCTCCCAAACCAATCTTTTCACTGGCAAAATCTAACGTATCAAAAGGCGTATTCGGCAGAATAAATACATCCCGAACAGGATCGACTTTAGAACTAATTGCCCAAACTACTTGACGCGGGTCGCGAATGTTGATACTTTTATCGACAACAATCACAAACTTAGTGTAAGTAAACTGCGGTAAAGCACTCCAAAATGCTAAAGCAGCCCTGCGCGCTTGACCGGGATATGCTTTATCGATCGAGATAATTGCCGCTTTATAACTCAGGGCTTCCATCGGTAAGAAGAAATCGACAATTTCCGATACTTGCTGCCGCAAAATAGGGGTATAAATACGGTTAAGCGCGATCGCCATCATTGCTTCTTCTTTCGGCGGCCGCCCGCTAAATGTGGTCAGATAAATCGGGTCTTTGCGGTGCGTCATGCAGTGGAACCGCACCAACGGCGAATCCTCCACGCCGCCGTAATAACCCATGTGATCCCCGAAGGGCCCGTCGGGCAGAACTTCCCCCGGCGTAATCGTTCCTTCTAACACGATTTCCGAGTCCGCCGGTACTTCCAAATCTACTGTTTTGCACTTCGCCAATTGCACGCCGGAACCGCCGTAAAGTCCGGCAAATAACCATTCCGATAAATCTACAGGAATTGGGGTTGCTGCGGCGAGAATAATCAGGGGATCGACTCCCAGGGCGATCGCAACTTCCAACTTTTTACCAGCCTGCGCCGCTTTCCGCAAGTGTCGCGCCCCGCCCCGCACCGATAACCAGTGTACAGTCATCGTGTTTTTTGACTGCAACTGCAACCGATAAACCCCCACATTCGGCGTGCCCGTTTCGCAATCTTTGGTAATTACTAAACCGAGGGTGATAATTTTGCCCGCATCTCCCGGATAGGGGCGAATCATCGGGATTTTGTTCAAATCCAGCCCTTCTCCCTCCAGTACCACTTGCTGACAAGCTGGGAAAAAGTCGCGCCCCGGTTTGGCCTTCACTACGTCGAACAGCACTTTACCGAATTCTATCGCTTGGGAAATCTTTTTCGGCGGTTTTGGCTGTTGTAGCATTCCTAATTTTTTGCCGAGTTCTTCTAATTCGATCGGCTTTTCCATGTTCATCGCCCAGCAAACGCGCTCTTCCGTACCCAACAGGTTGATTGCGACGGGGAATTCGGCCCCTTTGACGTTTTCAAACAGCAGTCCAGGGCCGCCTTTTTGCAGCATTTGGTTGGAAATTTCGGCAATTTCGAGGTCGGAATCGACTAAGGCGCTAATCCGGCGCAGTTGTCCCCGTTCTTCGAGTAGTTTTAGGAATCCCCGCAAGTCTCTAGCCATTTTTTTTAAGAATTGTTAACGTTCTTTTGTTATTATGAGCTGATCGACTGCCACAAGTTACTCTTGAACCCGTCAAAGAATATCTATTTAACGAACCGCGAAGACGCCAAGGGCACGTTCGGCGAAGCCGTTCCCGTTCCCCGCAGGGGTTCCCGAAGGGTAGGGTAGGAAGAGAAAGAAGAAGATAGGTGATGCCTTGTTCGGTTCGGGAGTAGGGAATGAGAATTAAATAACTTCCACTCTTGAAAGTGGGATGGGCCTAAGAGCCCGTCCTTTTTGGACGGGCTCTTAGGCCCATCCCACAATAACAATTAAAATTGTAAGTTATTTAATTCGCGATCCTAGGCTGCATAATGGGTTACATGAAATGTCCAAGATGCGAATCTGACGAAGTTCGTAAAAACGGCCGTCCCAACGGGCACCAGCGGTATCTTTGCAAAGCTTGCCGCAAACATTTTTTTGACCCGCCCAGTCCGCCGTCTTTAAGTCGCAAATGCACGGAAACACGGTTAAGCGAAGTTATCCTGCAAGGAATCGAGTCTGCAACCACCACAGAGTCCGGCGGGATTGCGATTTTGCTGTTAGATGCCGAAAATCTGAAACTTAAGGTTAATACAGAACAATTCTTAGCCGATTTGTGCGACTATCCCCTGCAAGTTAAAATTGCTTTTGCTAACTGGAAAAATCCGAGTATCGGCAAGTTGGATGCTGAACTTTACGATCGCGGTTACGAACTGATTCACGTTCCGGGCGGTGCTAATAGTGCTGACGGTAAAATGATTGCTTTTGGCGCGGCTATTTTATATCGATATCGGGATGTAAAACAAGTTTTTGTCTGTTCTTCGGATGGTTTGTTAAATCATCTTTGCAATCAGTTGCAAAATCAGGGAGTGACTGTGTTTCGGGTGCGTCGGCAAAATTCAGTTTTGTCTGTAGAAAACTGTCAGAATGGTGAGAGCAAGCACTATTCTTGCGAAAGGGAAGAGGAAATCCCTAGTTTTGCAGAATTGGCTAATCAAGTTGCAGAGTTGTTGAAGGCTGAACACAAATCTATTGATGAGCGGATCGCTCGTTTTTCTAGTGTGGCTGAGCTTTTTCAAGAGCGCCACACTATTGTTTTCCCTTCTACAACTTCCCCTGCTGCACTGTCGGAGTCAGCAGAAGACAAAATTTCTTCTGGGACTAAAGAGTGTATAACTCCTCTTGTCGTGGATCTAGATATTGAATCCCAAAAAGTTCCCGAAACCAAGTCAGTCAATTCAATTGGGATTCATTCGCTGGATGCTTTAGAAAAGATACTTGTAGCAATGATTGCGAAAGCGATAGTTGATTTAAAACAAAATGCTATTCCCGTCACAACAATCAAGAAACAATTTTATACTAAATATCAGTGTCATGCCGATTTAATTGTGAAAAATTTTTTGCCTGATTCTAGTCTAATTAATTTTTTTAAATCGCGTCCGTCTGTTTTCAAAATGGAATTGCTCGGTAACGAACATCAAGTGGCGATCGCTCCCAAAGCAGCAGCATCTTCAAAAACACAGTCCTCAGCCGCCCTGGAAGCATCTATAGCAAATATTGTACAGGCATTAACTGCTAAATCTCCCGGCAATTACATTGGCATTAACCAGGTAGCGACCGAATTTCACAAGCAATACGGTCAACCAATTACTAAAAAGCTGCAATCGCTGCATTTGGGGAGCAATTTTCACGATTTTTTGCAGTCATGCCAAAAATTCAAAGTTCAGAAAAAGGGTAAGGAGCATCAAGTGGCGATCGCCAAAGTTACGGATTAAATATATGACTCAAAAGTCATAAATTGTGAGGGTAAGGTGCGCTTGGACGTACCTTACAAGCTATAGCAGTCGCCAAGGTGCTTAGGTAACGCTCGCTCTTCGACTAGGCTCATGTACTCCCTGGCGATCGTATTCAAGATTGAGGTCAATCGATTTTAGATTTTAGATTTGAGATTAAAGAATTGAAGCATTGACCCCACAGATAAATTCGGGGGCTTGTATCCTGGATGCTTTCGGTCAAATAGACAACTTTTCGCCTCTCAGGTTTTAATCGGGCGGCCCACTTTTCTTTCAACCAGTCCGAGGCTTTAATCCTCAGTTATCGAATTGCTTACCTATTCTTAACCCTTTTTGATTAGCTATTGTGATAAATTATCAGAGAACATCAGTTATTTTAAATAACCATCTACTAGCAATCATTAGTTATTAGTTTTTAAAGCTAATTTTTTGAGTCAGTTTGCAGCGACTCAATTACTGAATAATAATTAATCCCTCACTAACTAGCACGAAAAATTAATTATTTTTAAACTATCAAGACACTCTCGATCGCCAACAATCAAAAGCCCAGGTTTAAATGAAAACTGCCCCTTCGCATCTGCCACCCCCTGAGTCTAAGCTTTGGCAGCGCAATTTAACCTCAGCTATGTGGAAAGAGTATGCTTTACACGCTCTATTGGGAATACTTGGGTGTATTCCCGCATTCATCACCCTAGGAATTATTACAGTCCTGATTTATGAAACAGCTATTTTCTTCCAAGAAGTACCTTTGTGGAGATTTTTGACAGATACGCAGTGGACGCCGCTGTTTCCTAATAAAACCTTTGGCATTATGGTACTTGCCAGCGGCACATTGTTGACAACGGCGATCGCCATGACTGTTGCCGTGCCTATTGGCTTCCTCACTGCCATCTACCTCAGCGAATACGCTCCCCATAGAGTGCGTTATCTGCTCAAACCCTTTATAGAAACTCTATCGGGCATCCCCACTGTAGTCTATGGCTATTTTGCTCTGTTATTTGTCACCCCGCTGCTGCAAAAACTTATCCCCAATCTAGCCGGGTTTAGCCCTTTAAGCGCAGGTTTAGTCACTGGCATAATGATTGCACCTATTGTATCTTCTATGAGTGAAGACGCTATTCAAAATGTCCCAAAACGATTACAGGAAGCAGCTTATGCTTTAGGTTTTACCAAACCAGAAATTATCACTAAAATAATTTTACCAGTCGCATTTCCCGGCATCATTGCCTCCTTTACATTAGCAGCTTCTCGCTGTTTGGGAGAAACCCTAATCGCCTCCATTGCAGCCGGACAAAATCCCCACTTTGCTCTGAATCCGCTAGAAGCAGTATCGACAATGACTGCTTTTATCATTCAAGTAAGTTTGGGTGATGTACCTATAAATTCTCTAGAATTTCACACTATTTTCACAGTAGGGACGGTCATATTTTTGATGACCTCGATCCTCAACACACTGAGTCACTTGCTTGTCCGGCGTCACCGCGATTTAATGTTAGAAGTCCCAATTGGCAGCCCGGAGGTAAATCAAGAACATTTAGCTATTAATTCTCGGTCAGATATCGCTCAATACTCCCCTCAAAAAATACCAAATATTCCTCACATTTTTCAGCCTGATTTCACCAAACGTCACTTCCTAGATCGAATATTCATAATTCTCACCGTTATTCCACCTTTGGTTTTAATAACCGTTCTAGGGCTTTTATTATTTGATGTGTCTCAAGATGGTCTCTCGCGCCTTAACTGGCAATTTATCACGTCATTTGCTTCCAGGAACCCCGAAGAAGCAGGAATTTACGTAGCCTTAGCGGGAACTTTTTGGTTGCTGGGATTAACTGCAATTTTCGCTACTCCCATTGGAGTAGGAGCAGCCATTTATCTCGAAGAATACGTCCCCAATAATCTATTTAGCGAATTCCTCGAAATTAACATTGCAAATTTAGCAGCAATGCCCTCTATTATTTATGGCTTGCTAGGGCTGGGAGTATTTGTTCACGGATTAGGATTTGTGACTGGCAAGTACAGTTTACTTTCTGCGTCCCTCACTCTATCAGTAATCGCTTTACCCACAATAATTATAGCTACTCGTTCAGCACTGCGCGCCGTTTCCCATAGCTTGCGCGAAGGAGGCACCGCTACAGGAATGACTCGGTGGCAGGTTTTGTGGCATCTAGTCCTGCCATCTGCAATGCCCGGTATTTTAACGGGAATTTCTTTATCCCTCTCCCGCGCAATTGGCGAAACTGCCCCGCTAATTGCGGTAGGTGCATCGGCTTTTATTACCTTTACGCCTGCTTTATCTCTGGAGGGGTTACGCAGTCCTTTTACCGCTCTACCAGTTCAAATATTTAACTGGGTTTCTCGAAGTCAAGCCGATTTCCAACAAAATGCAGCAGCAGCAATTATCTTGCTAATTGGCATTCTATTTGTGATGAATATTTCGGCTATAATATTGCGAGATAGCTGTAGCAAAAAAAAAGCTTAAAGCATCAAATAGCAATTAGCAAGCCTCACCCAAGTAGCAATAAAATTCCGCACCTGTAAACCTAAAAATCCAGGATTAGGATTGTAATGGATAAATTATTGCTTCTTCCTTACACCCCCCTATCTGCAATTCCCAATCGCCAATACCCAGTTTCTTTGTACCTATGCAAACAGATTTTGAATTGCCAACACCCCTAGAAGCTATTTTGCGCGTCCAGCAACTATCCGTATCCTACAATGACACTTTAGCCATACAAGGAATCAATATGGAAATTTACAAAAATCAAGTTACAGGATTTATCGGCCCTTCTAGCTGCGGAAAAACGACTCTGCTGCGCTGTTTTAACCGCATCAACGACTTAGTTAAAGGCGCTAAAATAACCGGAAAAATTACTTTTTACGATCGAGACATCACAGAGTTCAATCTCATAGAGATTCGCCGCCGCATCGGTATGGTATTTCAAAAACCCAATCCATTCCCCAAATCGATTTACGAGAACATTGCTTTGGGACTTCGCGTCAACGGCTATCGGGGAAATATTGACGAGCTTGTCGAAGATTCTCTCCGTCAAGCAGCGCTGTGGGATGAAGTAAAAGACCGGCTTAATAAAAATGCTATGACTTTATCAGGGGGCCAGCAGCAGCGACTTTGCATTGCTAGAGCCTTAGCACTTCAACCAGAGGTAATTTTGATGGATGAACCTTGTTCAGCGCTCGATCCAATTTCAACTTTACGCATAGAAGAATTGATTAACAGGCTGAAGAAGCATTACACAATTGTTATAGTCACGCACAATTTACAGCAGGCTTCAAGAGTTGCTGATCTTGTTGCCTTTTTCAATATCAAGATTCAAGAAGGAAGGCGAGTGGGCGAACTTGTAGAGTATGCTTCAGCTCCTTCTATATTCCTGAGTCCTCAACATAAAACGACCTCTGATTATGTGGGCACTTACAGCCGCATAGATAGTGTAATTAGTTGAAAAATTAGGGTGCGTTATATCTAGTTGTAACGCACCTTAATTGAGTCATTGATTATCCAAATCGACCTTCTACATATTCTTGCGTTTGCTGCTTGGCAGGACTGTTAAAAATAGTCTTAGTTTGATTAAACTCGACCATTTCACCTAAATACATGAAAGCTGTATAGTCAGAAACCCGTGCGGCTTGCTGCATATTGTGAGTAACAATTAGAATTGTCACTTGTTCCTTCAATTCGGCAATTAAAGCTTCGATGCTGGAAGTTGCGATCGGGTCTAGGGCAGAAGTTGGTTCGTCAAATAAAATTATCTCAGGTTCGGTTGCGAGAGCTCTAGCAATGCACAACCGCTGCTGTTGACCTCCCGAAAGATTAAACGCCAAATCATTTAATCTGTCTTTTACTTCATTCCACAAAGCCGCGCCCTGCAGAGCTTTTTCGACTTTTTCATCCATGACGCTGCGCTTCGTTTGACCCCGCACTCGCAACCCATAAACTACATTTTCATAGATTGACTTGGGAAAAGGATTTGGCTTTTGAAATACCATGCTAATCCGCATCCGAACTTCGATGGGATCTACCTTGCGGCTGAGGATATTAATCTCATCGGAGTCCAGCAAGATTTCCCCTTCGTAACGATTGCCGGGATAGAGGTCGTGCATCCTATTAAAACACCGCAGCAGCGTAGTTTTGCCACAGCCAGACGGGCCAATTAGCGCGGTCACTTTTTTATCATCAACAACTAGGTTGATATTTTTCAGTGCCTGAGTTGAACCGTAGAAAAAATTCAGGTTTCTGACTTCAGCTTTTGCCTTAACGGTAGTTGAAGACGAAGAGTTGGTTGTGATTTTTTTTACCATTTGATGTTTTTGCGGAAAATATAGCGGAGATAAATTGCCAAGCCATTCATTGCCAAAGTCATCGCCAGTATTATCAGGCCTGCTGCGGCAGCGTTGTTTTGAAATTCCGGTTGCGGGCGGGATACCCAGTTGAACATTTGCATGGGCATGACTGTGAAGGGTGACATCAGCCATTTAAACGAAACATAAGGAAATTCGGATTGCAGGGGAGAGTCGGGCAAAAAGGCAATAAATGTGAGAGCCCCAATTGTAATTAGAGGTGCTGTTTCTCCGATCGCCCTTGACAACCCCACAATTACTCCTGTCATAATACTGCCAGCGGAGTATGGCAAAACGTGATCCGAAATCGTTTGCCACTTGGTAGCGCCTGTGGCGTAGGAAGCTTCCCTGATCTCATTAGGAATAGCCCTCAGTGCCTCGCGAGTAGTAACAATTACTACTGGTAAAATCAGCAGTGCTAAAGTCAAACCAGCAGTGAGAATGCTCTGACCCAAGTTTAATTGATATACAAAGAAACCTAAAGCTAAAAGTCCATAAACAATTGAAGGAACGCCTGCTAAATTAGTGACATTAATTTCGATAAAATCAGCAACCCAATTTTTCCGGGCGTACTCTTCCAAGTAAATACCCGACGCAATACCCAAGGGAACCGCGGCTAAAGCTGTTACTAACATTACTAAAGCCGAGCCTACCCAAGCAGACAGTACGCCTGCGTCTTCCGCGCGACGGGAGGGGAAGGATGTCAAGAATTGCCAGGAAAGACGCGGTACACCATCGATCGCCAAATCAATGATTAATGCTAACAGGACAACCACGCCTACTAGCATCAACAATAAGCCGATCGCAGCGAAAATGCTGTCCCACAGCTTAGCTTTTGCAATTATTTTTCGGATTTCTTGTATATTTTTTACGGCCATATTTTGGGAGTTAGTAATTGGCAATTGATGATTAGTAATTGGTGAGGAGTTTTGATTCTTGTGTTTAGTTAACTCAAGCCTTAAAACTTTCTTTTTATACCAATTTAATGGGTAGTTTCACATAGCTAGCTCCCCCTAAATCCCCCTTAATAAGGGGAGTAGGGGTTGACTTTGAGAAGAATCCCCCCTTATTAAGGGCGGAGAGAAGAATGTTGTCCCCCCCTTACTAAGGGGGGTTAGGGGGGATCTGATTGTATGGAAACTCACCAAAAATTGGTATTACCCTTACTTAGTATTAGTAGATTTCCCTGTAACGCTTGCTCAGAAAATGCCCAATTATGTTAAATATCAAAGTCATCAACACTAGGGTCAGCCCCGCCACAAAAATTGTTTGATACTCTAAGCTGGCGTGCGGCAAGTCGCCGAGACTAACTTGCACGATATAAGAAGCAATTGTAGCACCGGGTTCCATTGGATTCCAGGTATAACTCGGCTGCAAACCAGAGGCGATCGCGGGGACCATTGTAAGGCCCACAGCGCGAGAAATTGCCAAAATGTAAGAAGCAGAAATTCCCGAAAGTGCAGCGGGAAAAACTACCGACGTTGCTGTTTGAAATCGTGTTGCTCCCATTGCATAAGCGCCTTCCTTGAGATATACTGGCACAGCTCGCATTGCATCTTCGCCGATCGAACTAATGAAGGGTACAATCATAATACCCACCACCAATCCAGCGCTCAACATATTGAATCCCGGTAAATCCGGCAGCACTATTTGCAACATCGGGGTCACAAATAAGAAGGCAAAGTAACCGTAGATTACTGTGGGAACTCCCGCCAGCAATTCCAACGCTGGCTTCATCACCTCGCGCACCCGACTGTCAGCAAATTCGCTCAGGTAAATCGCAATGATTGTACCCATAGGAATTGCCACCATCATTGAAACTCCCGCAATTACCAAAGTACCCGAAACTAGGGGCAAAATCCCGTAGCGAGGCTCGGAAAATAGGGGAGTCCATTCTGTACTCGTGAGAAATTCCACCAAAGAAACTTGTTGGAAGAAACCCAAGGACTCCGAAACTAGGATGTAAAGAATAGCGAAAGTAGTTACTACTGAGGAAAAGGCTGCGAGGAACAGCAAAAAAGCGATCGCACCTTCGCGCAAATCCCTCACTAGCTTTGGGGAAAACGCGGCTTGTTTGGATAATTTCAGTGATTTTTGAGCCATTAGTTATCAAGAGTTATTGGTTATTAGTCATTAGCGATCGGTCATTAGTAGTGACTCTCGGATTGGCACCCCGAAATATTGATATAATTTTTGTAAGTAAATGCAGCGCCACGATCGGGATTTACGCCAGTAACTAATGACTGCTGACTAAATAAATACCGATAAACTTGCTATCTGGCTTCGCGCTTCAACATTTCCTCAATCGTCAAACCTACAGCTTCTTCGCCACCGAAAATAGTGCCTACACGACGCTTGGTAAAATGACCCATAGCAGTTGTATAAGCCTGTGGAGGTAGAGCTACGTACTTGACATCGCGCGCTAGTTTAGCACCGTTCTTGATATAGTATTCGACAAACTGCTTCACTTCCGGTTTATCTGCCGACTTGGCATTAACGTAGATGAACAGAGGACGGGATAGCGGTTGATAAGAGCCATTTTGCACTGTCTGTGCAGAAGGCAATACAGGTCCTCTACCACCATTAATTGCCACTGATTTGAGCTTGCCCTTATTTGCTTCGTAATAAGCGTAGCCAAAGTAACCTATGGCATTTTTGTCGCGAGAAACACCGTTGACTAACACGTTGTCGTCTTCGCTGGCAGTGTAGTCGCCCCGGCTAGATTTAGATTTACCGACGATCGCTTCAGTAAAATAGTCAAAAGTTCCAGAAGCCGTACCAGCACCAAAAAGCTTCAGGGGTGCGTTGGGAAATCCTGCCCGAATTTGGTTCCAGTTATTGATTTTACCCTGAGCTCCGGGTTCCCACATTTTCTTGAGTTCGGCAACTGTCAAGTTTTGCGCCCAGGTATTTTGGTTGTTAACCACCACTGTCAGAGCGTCATAAGCCACGGGGAGTTCTATATATCTAATCCCAGCTTGAGCGCAGGCCTGTATCTCCGCTTTCAAAATCGGTCGGGAAGCGTTGGAAATGTCAGTTTCACCGCGGCAGAATTTTTTGAAGCCCCCACCCGTACCGGAGACGCCCACGGTAACTTGTATGCCTCTGTTGGTTTTTTGGAACTCTTCGGCGACAGCTTCGGTAATCGGGTAGACTGTGCTGGAACCGTCGATTTTAATTATTCTTTGTCCTTGAGCCTGAATCGCTGGGACTGACATACCAATTGCCGCAGCTACAAATGCCGATGCACCGGCTATTGTCCAGCCGTTAAGCTTAAATTTCATCAAATTGAGCGCCATATAATTTGATCCTGTGCGTTAAGTATGATGAGCAGCGAATCCTATAGGAGGATAACAGTCGATCTTTAAATTTTGAATTAATTTAGATTATGAACAGTTTAAATTTTTCCCACGAACTGAGATAATGGACTGTTGAACCAATCTTTTGATGACTATAAAATTGATCGGGAAAAAGCTTAAACTAGAAAGGGCAGCGACAATTGTTTTTTTAAATAGGCATCTCCAGAAAAGCCAGTTTTGAACAGGCAGGATGCCTGTTCCACAAAAATTATTGGATATGTCTAATGTGCTATTTGCGATCGTCTTGAAAACTTTGTAAGGTTTTTTGCAAAAATGTCTTCACCACTTCTGAAGCGAGAGTTAGGTGTTTTCGGCGCAACTCTCATGGGCCTGGGCTCAATCCTCGGTACCGGAGTATTTGTGAGTATCGGCATTGCGGCGGAAGTTGCTGGGCCGGGGGTGATTTTGGCTGTGGGTATTGCAGCTTTTGTTGCTGTTTGCAATGGCCTTAACAGCGCTCAATTAGCAGCAAATCATCCTGTTAGCGGCGGTACTTATGAATATGGCTACAAATATCTCAATCCTTGGCTGGGTTTCACTGCCGGCTGGATGTTTTTGTTGGCGAAAACGGCTTCTGCGGCTACTGCTGCTTTAGGTTTTGCGGGGTATTTTTTAAATGCAGTTGGTGTCGCCGATCGCACTTACCTGATCCTAACAGCTTTAGTCGCCCTCGCCGCCATCACTTTAATTGTATTGACGGGAATTAGGCGATCGAATATTGCCAATACTGCCATAGTCTCAGTTACACTTCTATCCTTAGCAGTGTTTGTTGCTGTCGGTTTGCCAGAGGTAAGGTGGGAAATGGCCACCGTACAGAATGATAGCTCGATCGGCTCCATCTTCCAGGCCACCGCCCTGATGTTTGTCGCTTATAGCGGTTACGCCCGCATCACCACAATGAGCGAGGAAGTGCGGGAACCGAGGGAAACCATTCCCAAAGCCATAATTTTCACTTTGGTGCTGACAATGCTGCTTTACGTCGGGGTAGCAGTAGTTGTCGCGGGCGCGGGGGGAGCCGATAAATTGTCTTTACAACCAGGCGGCACGACTGCACCCTTGGAAGTCATCGCCCGCAGTTTCCGAATTCCGGGAGTTTCTCAACTGCTAGCCGTCGGCGCAATTACCGCTATGTTGGGAGTCTTGCTGAACTTAATTTTAGGGCTGTCGCGCATCTGGCTGGCGATGGGGCGACGCTTGGATATGCCCAGAGTCTTGGCGCGGCTGAATCCTTCGGGGACAACTCCCTACGTGGCTGTGGTGGTTGTGGAAGTTACGATCGCACTTTTAATCCTCGTCGGCGATGTCAAAACCACTTGGTCATTTAGCGCTTTTAGCGTTTTGATTTACTACGCTATCACCAACCTCGCCGCCCTGCAACTTTCCCCCGCCGAAAGACTTTATCCGCAGTGGTTGGCTTGGGTGGGTTTGGGGAATTGTCTGTTTCTGGCTTTTTGGGTGGAGAGACAAATTTGGCTGACAGGATTGGCATTAATTGTCGCCGGTTTAATTTGGCGGGCGATCGTCCGACTCCCGGCGAAAAACTAGAATTGTGATAAATTGAAACAGCATCCCGCATTGTAGAGGGCCATGCCCGATCGAACCTCCGAGCTTGCGACTCAAGAATCTCTCGCATTCAGCGCCATCAGTCGCTATATAGCTCAAACCCTAATTACCATTCAGGAAAAGCATCCCGAATGGATAACTGAAAAATACAGGAAAACCCCCTGGGCCAAACCTGATTTTCAGTCAGTTTTGATTGGAAAATTGACAAAAAGTTTCACAGTAGCCAGCGATACAGATTCCCTGGTGCTGAGTGCGAAAAAATACCTACAAATTCTGCTGATTCCAGAATTCGTTAATTCACCTCAATTCAGTAAATTATGTGCCAAAATTCAGCAGCTAGCCCAATCTCAAACAGCACCAGCTAAATCACAAAACTCAGTTTCGTCAGAACCTCCAACTCCAACAGCCAATCAACCAGCCCCGCTTCCTGTCGGTATTGCTATTTTGCTGCTAGATGTCGAAAACTTGCAACTCACCATCGAAACCGAAAAATTTTTAGAGGGAATTTGCCACTATCCCATCCAAATCAAAGTTGCCTTTGCCAACTGGCGCAGCATGGGCAAAAAAGATGCCGAATTTCACCAGCGTGGCTATCAACTAATTCACGTCCCCCCCGGCAAAGACAGCGCCGACTTAAAAATGGCTACAGTCGGGGCATCGATTTTCGTACATTATCCCACAGCCAAGGAGATTTTTGTCTGTTCGTCCGATCGCGCCCTCACTCACCTCAGCAACACACTGCAAGCCCACGGACTAACCGTATTTCAAGTCCGCAAACAAATAGATAAAATCCTAGTTTTAAACAGCAAAACCGGACAATTGGAAACCCATTCCCTAGTAACCACACCGGAAATAACCCCCCTAGAACAATTAGTTATTCAGCTCAAAGAATTAATCAAAAAAGAGCAAAAGCGTACCTCAACTCAGTGGATAAAACTTTCTACAGTTTCAGCTTTATTTAAGGAAAATTACGGCTTAGTCCTCAATCAAGTTGTTGCCCATCATTTGCTTGGTACTAAAACCAGGGATATATTTATCAAATATCCCACCGATTTTGTCCTCCACAAACCCTCAGAAACTTCTCAAACTTATGTCACTCTTTTTGAAGTAAGATTATCGCCCCCACCGCCAATACTTAACCAAGAAAATCTGAATAACCACCAGCCAGCACCTGCAACTTTGACCGATATTAATTCTCTCGAAGACTTAGAAAGAGCTCTTGTCAAAATCGTTGGCGACTTAACCGACAACTCTCCTGAAAATTCTGTATTTCTCTCCAATGTTGGTAGTGAATTTCACCGACAATACGGCAAACAAATTACCCAAATAATTAAAGATTTTAATTTGGGTAAGAAATTCACTAAATTTTTGCAATCCTGCGCTTCTCTCCAGCTAAAAAAAGCCGAAAAAGGCTGGCAAGTTTCTCTCAATTAATTAAAAATTAAAATATATAGCCATCCTAAATAATTTGTGAATTTCTTACTCCCTCCCCTTGATAAGGGGAGGGTTGGGGTGGGGTCAAAAATTTACGACTCCTGCAAGGATTGCTATATCAACATCCCCATTACTAGCAACTTGAGTTATCATACAATCTGGACGTAAAGAAATGTAAAGGGATATGCAGGACAAAGTTGTGGTTGTGGTGGGTGCGACTGGCGGCATCGGTTCAGCAGTGGCCCGCAAACTCGCTGATGCGGGTGCGAGGCTAGTGCTCGCCGCCAGAGACAGCAGTAAATTAGACACTTTAGCTAGCGAACTTTCAGCAACAGAGGTACTGTGCGTGCCCACAGATATCACCGATTTGCCACAAGTCGAGACGTTGATGCAGACAACTCTGGAACATTTTGGACAAATTGATGCCCTCATCAACGCCGCCGGTGCCGGAATTCTCAAGCAGTGGAACAAGTTAGAACCCGCTGATTTAGATGCAATGCTTGACTTGAACTTGAAAGGCAGTTTTTACACGTCTCAAGCAGCGGCGAATGTGATGAAAGAGCGCAAATCCGGCCACATTTGCAATGTCATCGGGATTTTGGGCAAGCATTCGATGGCGATGGGAACGGCTTATTGCGCTTCAAAGTTTGGGGTAGTTGGTTTCAGCAAGTGCATGGCAGATGAACTGCGACGCTACGGCATTAAGTTTACGCTATTCTATTTTGGCGGGGTGGATTCTCCCTTTTGGGATAATGTGAGTTTGAAGGTAGACAGGTCAAAAATGCTGAGTACCGAAACTGCTGCAAATGCGATTATGTTTGCTCTTTCGGCTGACCCGCAAGCTGTGCCGATGGAGATTAATATTCAGCCGGAAAGTCATTTGTTCTTTTAGCGATTGAGGAGTCAATCGATTTTCGATTTTCGATTTTCGATTTTAGAGGCGACCCCACGGATCAATGCTCTTTCTTGAGGATTTTCGATTTTCGATTTGGGATTGATTCCACGGATAAATCACGTGGCGGGTATCACATGAAGAAATTCGCTTGTCATTTGAAGGCAGAAGACAGCTTCGATTTTCGATTTTCGATTTTAGAGGCGACCCCACGGATCAATGCTCTTTCTTGAGGATTTTCGATTTTCGATTTGGGATTGATTCCACGGATAAATCACGTGGCGGGTACCACCTTTGAAATTCTTGGTCATTTGAAGGCAGAAGACAGCGGCGCCTCAAGCCCCGAAAAATTATCATATCTTTAGGTTTGAGAACTTGCACAGCACCTAATTATGTAGAGTGCTCTTCTGCCGCGCACCTTACCCATATAAGTAGCACGTCAAACCATTTTTTGCCTTAGTCCTATTGGCGAAGGTCTAGCGGTCAAACCTAAGTTATCGCAGACAACGGGTTTCTTTTAAGTGCCGACTTATTTCTGCCTTCAGAGGGAGCTAGGATATTCAATCTTTAGGTTATTATTAAGTGGGCGCGCAATAAAAAGTATGAAACATCTCCATTACTCAGTCCCTACCTGGCAGTTTGACCTTGAAAATCAGCAGATTTTCCATTTTTCAGTTTCCATTTTCAATTATTGATTATGGAGTTCGATCGCATTCAATTTTACGTTGAAAACGCTCAAGTATCCTGCGACTGGTTTGTCAGCCAGTTAGGCTTTCAATCCATAGCAGGTTATGCCAACAGCCACACTCACACTGAAGTTGTCAGCAGTGGCAATGTATGTTTTGTTTTATCTTCGCCCCTGACACCCGCTAGTCCCGCTGCTAGTTGGTTGAAGTTTCATCCTCCAGGGATTGCCGATGTGGGTTTTCGGGTAAAAAATATTGAATTAGCGGTAGCTAGAGCGGCTGCTGAAGGCGCTAAAATCCTGGAACCGATTCAAGAAGACCTAAACGCAGGAGGCTATTTTAAGCGGGCAAAAATCGCTGGCTGGGGCGATTTAAGTCATACGCTAGTGGAGCGAATTGGCAGCCATTCACTGCTATCGGCTTCGGATAAGCGGCCGTTGTTTACCCGGATTGACCACGTAGTGTTAAATGTTGAATCTGGGGATTTATCAAGTGCTGTTAGTTGGTATCAAAAAATATTAGGTTTTCAACCGCAGCAAAATTTTGACATTCAGACTGAGAAATCGGCTTTGCGTAGCCAAGTTATGGTGCACGCTGAAGGTGGGGTGCAATTCCCGATTAATGAACCGGCATCAGCTAATTCTCAAATTCAAGAGTTTTTGAGCGCAAATCGGGGGCCGGGAATTCAGCACATGGCTTTGCAAACTAATAATATTGTGGGGGTTGTTGCCGATTTGCGATCGTGCGGTTTGCCTTTTCTGCCGGTTCCTCCAACATACTACTCGGAATTGCAGCAGCGGCAAAACTATTTGCCCGCAGATTGGCCAGCAATTGCAGCTTGTCAAGTTTTGGCAGATTGGCAAGAAGATACTCCCGCAGCAATGCTGCTGCAAATATTTACCCAGCCAATTTTTGCAGAACCGACTTTCTTTTTCGAGATTATTGAGCGCCGAGTTAGTTTAGTTAACGGGAAACAGGTACAAGCTGGAGGTTTTGGGGCAGGGAATTTTCGAGCTTTGTTTGAGGCAATTGAACGCGAACAAATGAAGAGAGGAAGTTTGATAGATGATTGATAAAAATTCCACTTTTTCGGTCATACAGGCGTGTTAATCAGCACTGCGATATCTTTCCAACCGTAGGCAATTTCTTTGAGGGCAACTCCTGCTCTAGTTGTTTGCTTTTCGTCTACTTTTTCACCTCCTAATAATTCATAAAACCTATAGGCTGAATTGTCTCCTAGTACCCAAACTAGCATCGAGTTCAAACTTAATTCTGCCAATTTTGTGGCAACTGTTCTCACGAGTTGCCGTCCGATTCCTTGACGCTGATATTCCTCCAAAATATAGATGGCAAATAATTCTCCTTTATATACATATTTGCCAGTGCGCTCGCCACCACCCGCAGCAAAACCCACAATTTCTCCCGATTCATTCTCAGCAACGTACACAAAGTTTTTACTTTTTTCTGCATTTACGAGGATTTCTTGCCAATTGCTTTCTCGCTTTTCATAGGATAACTGTGCGAGGTAATCTGCTGGTACAATTTCCCGGTAAGCTGTGCGCCAAGTATCTAGATTCACCCGTGCGATTGCAGGTGCGTCAGCGATGTTAGCTTCTCTCACAATCATCAGAACATACTCCTTTCGGGCTCTGAAATTCTATTTTCAAGTCTAGGGCAACTATACGATCGCGCCCTTCTAGTTTAGCTCGATACAGCGCTCGATCGGCTTGTCCAATCAACTCCTCGATCGATGAACCAGCAGCAGGTACAGTAGTAGCGATTCCCATACTGAGAGTTATAAACTCACTTACCTTGGAAGCAGCATGAACAATTGCCGCAGCTTTCAAATCCCTGCGAATTGATTCAGCTACCTGCTTTGCTCCTTGCACATCAGTTCGCGACAAAATTACCGCAAATTCTTCGCCACCGTAGCGGGCGGCTAAATCTCCTGCCCGCTGAGCGTTGCTAGCTAAAATCTCGGCTACTTGTTTTAAACATTCGTCGCCTCCTTGATGCCCGTAACGATCGTTGTAAAGTTTGAAAAAATCGATATCGCACAAAATTAAAGATAGCGACTCTTTTTCTCGCTCCATCAACTGCCATTCTAACTCCAATTTTTTGTCAAAACAGCGACGGTTGGGAATTTGAGTCAATCCATCCACCGAAGCGAGCCGCTGCAATTCCATGTTAGCTGCTTGTAATTCTAATTTGGCTTGTTCTAAAGCTAAATTTTGCCGAGCTAATTCTTCACTTTGGCGTTTTTCTTGTTCGTACAAAAATCGGATTGAAGCTTCAGCTTCTTGCAATTCTTGCTCTGCATATTTGCGCTTAACAAATTCTCCTAATTGAGAACTTACCACAGCTATGATCTGAAGTAAATCTTGATCCGGTGGCAGTTCTTCGCGGCAAAAAAAAGTCATTACTCCTACAACTTGGCTCCTAGCGTGAATGGGGAAACCGAATCCCGATCGCAGTCCCGCTTCCTCTGCCAAGCGCGATCGCACGAAACTGGGATCGCCCACAAGATCAGTAATCCACTGCGTAGAACCGCTTCTGGAAACCGCTCCCGGCAAACCCTCACCCGCAGCCAAAGTAATCTGCTGATAGTTTTCGGCAAACTCCCTAACTTCCTCCGCTGCCTGCCAAACGGCCACCCGCCGCCAACAAGGAGTTTCCTCGATCGGACAGCAAAGTGGCAGGCACCACAGCGGATCTTGTTCCGATTTTATTTCCTCACCCAATCTAGTTTCTTTCTCCGCCTCTGCAGGCGTCCAAAGTTCGCCAAAATCCCACCCAAAACTTTGGCAAATAGCTTGCAAAATTTTCGGAGTTGCGCTATCTAGAGAAGTTGATTCTGACAGGATATGAGTCACAGCATACTGTGCTTCTTGACACTTTTTTATGCGTTGTTGCTTGGTAATGTCTTTGCCGATATAAACAAAATCTTGTATAACCTCGCTATCTGCATCCGGGTTTCCTGGGCTTGTCTCGAAAGTAGAGCATGAAAACGCAATAATCAGCTTTAAACCTATTTTCGTTTGGCAAGCTACTTTTACTTGAGGCCAATATTGGCTTTTAAGTGCAGGAGGTAGCTGGCTGACTTTGCGTAACAATTCCTCCTCTGCCGTAATCAGGGATATGGATTGACCGATTAATTCCGATTCGGTATATCCAAATAATTTCTGTGCAGCTTGATTCACTTTTTTGATTTTTCCCGATGTTCCGGTTACGAACAAAACATCGCCTAGGGAATTAATAATTTTGTCAATATAATCGCCAGTCGCAGCTAAGTAATCGACTTTCATACTGTTTTCGTTGGCAGCCTGAACCATGCTTTGCTGAGCTGCAATGCTATCTGTCACATCTTCGCATAAAATAATCAATCTGTCAGCATTGGCTTGTGCCTTATAACCAAATATGTACAAATTTAGATACAAATAAGATCCGTCTTTGAGAACTCGGTTAATTGATTTTAACTGAAAGTCTTGCTCTCCTTCTTCAATAATGCCTTCAAGGATTCCTTCAATTCCGAGCAGTTCGGGAAAACTATCGCGCACGTCTTTTCCTTCGGCTACTTCTTCATGAATGTAGGCAAAATCTTGCACTTTCAAAGATATTTCTTTAATCTTAAGTTCCCGATCGACTGTGAGGTATTCAATCCTGCGTAAGGATAACAGCTTATAAAGAAGAATATTAATACTTCTGGGGCTGCTCTCTACAGTTAATGTGGGAAGCATCTCGTTATTGTAGAGCATCTCTCTCAAAGGTTAGCCGGTAAAGTTAGTTGTTGTTTGGCTGCGATTTATCAGGGAAATTTTTATACTGGCAGATGTTATCACCTGTTATCGCTGGCTCATTTATGCAAACAGTACACTTTGGATTCTCCAAGCAGTTTTTTGCTTATTTTAAAAATGGGGCTAAATATTAATTTGACCCACTTTTTGTGAGAAAGCGCAGTCAAAATCAGCCTCGATTGAGGTTGAGATTTATCAACAATATGTAGCGGTTTACACTATTTGTGCGACACATTTTAATTTTAAATTTCCCGATATGGCTGACAACCGCTCAAGTTGATGAACAGCACAGTTTAATTCAAATGTTTGCTTTAATTAGCACCATTCCTATAGACCTTACCTCCCCTAGGTATTTGTGTCAATTTTTGTAAAGAAAGTGTTACCTTTAAATGATATAGTATCGAAGGATTTGTATACAAAGCTTAAAAATACTCTGCTAAATGCTGAGACTTATTACCGACTTTGACGGCCCGATTATGGACGTGTCCGATCGCTACTACCGAGTTTACCAGAAGTGTCTCGCCGAGACTCAACGTGAGGGTCAAGCAGTGCGCGAACTCCCCAAGGCAGAGTTTTGGGACATGAAGCGCGCGCGGGTTCCCGAAACCGAAATCGCCATCCTCTCTGGATTAGATGCAGATCAAGCCCGCGATTTTGCCCAGAAACGCCGTCAAACCGTCCACACGCTTCCCTACATGATTTACGATCGACCAGTTCCCACCGCTGTGGAAACTCTCGAAAAGGTGCAGGGCGCTGGAGTAGACTTAGCGGTGATGACCATGCGCCGCGTTAGGGAACTAGATGAAGCCTTCAACCGCTGCAATTTAGGGCATTTTTTCCCAGAAAACCGCCGCTATTGCCTCCCCAACGATTACGTTAAAACCGGGGATGTCAAAGATAAGCCCCTGTTGATGGCAAGAGCTCTCGCCGAACTGCCGCCGGCTTCTGACACTTGGATGGTTGGCGATACGGAGGCGGATATTATAGCAGCAAAAACGCACGGTGTCAAGGTAATTGGTGTTTTGTGCGGAATTCGCGATCGCACCCAACTAGAAATGCACCAACCGGATTTAATTGCTAACAATTTGAGCGAAGCAGTTGAGATTATCTTAGATAGTCAGTAGTCATTAGTCAGTTGACAGTTGTCAGTTGACAGTTGACAGTTGACAGTTGGCACTGGTTAATTATTGTTATTGGTTAATTGTTATTGGTTGGTTCGTAGGTTTTAGGTGTTAGTAGTTAGTTGATTGTTACCAATTACTAATTACCACTCAACAATTACCAATAACTAATGACTGTTGATGCTTGACTAATGATTGATGACTGTTGACAACTGACAACTGACAACTGTCAACTGTCAACTGTCAACTGACTATCGCAGAAAACTGCTAACCAGCCACAGAATTAAAAACGTAAACACAGCGATAAATTTCTCTGTTGTTATAAATGCCGGACTGACCAAAGAACCCAAAAATCCTCCCAGCAACAAGCCTATAACCAAGCCAGCCACAGTCAGCAGCACGGCGCGACCAAATTTTTGTTCCTTGCGATTAATAAAATAAAGACAACAGCCGACCCCAAGAGCCAGAGTCAACTGTAGTAAACCATCATTAGCCGCCGGATAAATACTCAGTCCGCCTAACCCCACATACACCCCAGCCGGCCACAAAATGTCCGATCGACTAGGAGTATCGATTAACCGCTGCAACCAAGCTGGGCTGCCACTCGGAGGAGACGGAGTAAAGCTTGGGGGTGGGGGAGTCAGCCGTTCGGGAAAGCGGATGCGTTCGGGCACTTTAATTTTCCCTTCCTGTCGCTGCCGCAGGCGATCCATGAGGATCGCATCGTAAGCGGCTTCGATCAATTCCAAACGTTTCTTGTCACCGCTGTACTGCTCGCCTAGGCGCGTGCGGGCCTCTTGCACTTCATCAAAGGAAGCATCTTCATCGACTTCAAGAAGTTGATAGGGAGTTGGCTCACTCATTGTAATAACCCGCTGAAGACTCTCGTTATAGAGTAATCTTAACAAGAGAGGAAAGCGGGGCGGGAGCTCTGCCGCTTTCCCAAAAGTTTTGCTGCTAGTTTTTAGTGCTTTAAAACAGGAACCAGCAAACCTTACGAAGGTTGAAACTAGAAGGCATTTGGCATTCGTAAATAAAAAATAATGAATCCAAAGATTGTTATTTTTATCTTGGCCGTCTAAAATTTTACCTTCTGCCAAATGCCCTCAGAAGGGACTTGTCCTGCAGGCGCTCACAATTCCCGACCACTGGACTTTTTTAAGTCGATCGCGGCGATAGGAAAAAAAGCGAGCCGAGTCAGAATAAGTACAGAAAGGAGCGATCGCCACTTGAGAAAGATCGATTCCCAACTGCTGCAATTGCAGAGCATTGCAGAGGCGAACATCCAAGCGTACTTTTCCCGGTTCTGGATCGGCTAAAACAGGCGTTTGCGGCAGTTGATGCAAAAACTCGCAGATGCCGTCGGCTGTCGCACTAACGGCACTCTTAGGAGCAATGGTGGCTCCCAGTTCCGCTGCTACTTCCACAGATACCTGGTAAACCTCTCCAGCGATCGCCGGCCCCATAGCAATCTTCAGATTTTCTAGTTGACTGCCTTGTGCCACAAGTTGAGCGATCGCCTCTGGTAATATCTTAGCAGCAGTCCCGCGCCAACCCGCGTGAACTGCCGCAACGAGTCCCGTGCGATCGTCAGCAATCAGCACCGGCACACAGTCAGCCGAGCAAACCCACAGCGCCTCCAATTCTCGAGCTGCCACCAAGCCATCAGCCTCAGCATAGCTTGGGGCAGGGGTTTCCGGGGCCGGAGCCACAACGGGTGACAACTCACTCGTTTTGAGTACCGCATTGCCGTGTACCTGTTGGAGTCGGTAAACCTTAGCTCCAGGTTCGAGAACTTCCGTCAGATCGATCGGCCCCTGGGGCGAGAAATCGCGAGTAAAAAAGCCGTGAGACCAGCGAGAAAGCAAGCTGCAAGTTAGATAGGGCAAGCCTTCAGAACTCTGCCAGTCCCAACTGATACCATCAGGCTGTCTGAGGCCCTCAGAGTTTGGAAAATTTGTCAAGCGATCGCCAGCTACAGTCATGAAACCTATCCTTACTCAAGCGAATCATTTGCCTTGTATTGTAAACAATCAAAAATTTTGCCGATTAAGCCGATTCAGTTTAAACCCACATCTTGCACCATTCTCGCTTAACAGGCTTTCCGGCCTGTTCCACAAGAAAATTCACTCTTTGTGGAACAGGCCGGAAAGCCTGTTCATAAAAAGCTTATTGACAATGGTGCAACATCTGAGTTTAAACCCACGATCGGCTTTAATCAAAAAATCCCCATGCCTGGGCGCTTAACTCCGGCGGACGCCACCAAAATTTTGCACGACCCGAGAGCAAAATTTTAGTAACTAATTAACATAAACGAACGCCAAAGCGCTATCATCGGTGTGACCGTCACAGACGAGTTACGGGTGCAATCAGGCTCGAAAAAACCGGATATCGATCGCGACTGAATGCGTAAAGCATTTGAGCTTGTTCTATGTGCAGAAAAAATTGCCTCAAGCCCGGTAAAATCAGTTAGGCCTGTATATAAAGACAAGGATTGCCATACATTCGATCCTGACTTCGAGATCCTTGTGCCCCCTGTTGAGTTGGGAAAAAAAATCGTGAAACCAGTTCCAGACAAGCAAATAACAGCCCATTTGAAAACCAAACAGCAAAAAAAGAACCCTACAGGCGCCCGGACTCGATCGCGCCTTTTGTCCGATCGCTCACTGCTGGTGGGACTGGGTTGTCTTGCCAGTCTGGGACTGCTCAGCAAAGGCTTAGTTTGGGCCCAAGCCGAAACTCCGCCAGCAGAACAAGCCGTCCCCGGCGCAGCAGACCTCCAGCCATTATTTGAAGCTCCTCTCCCGCCCCCGGAACCCGCATACAGCCAAGTGGAACCAGAACCATACCCTGAACCGCAGGCAGAAGTTCCACCGTCCGAGCCTTTCGATCCCGAACCTGCCTGGGAGCCGGAGTACGCCAGCGAACCACCTCCTACCCAATATTATCTGCCAGAGCCCGCCCTGATTCCCCTGCCAGAAGCGACGGCCCAGGAGCCACCTTTTGAAGCGCCAGTTAACCCAGCCCACGCTGAAATCGACCAAACAGACTACAGCATTGGTGCTACCAGCGAGTACGAAGAGTACCAAGAGTACGAAGCGCCAACGAGAATAGAGTTTGCAGAGCGATCGACCGGGTGCGAAGGAGAAGGCGGTTTGTGCGCGCCTCCTCCTGTTTCCGAGCCGGTGACGGCAGATGCCGGAGAACCCAACTACAGAGAGGAACCTCCGATCGCAGACGACGGCTATATTGCAGCCCCTCCTCCTCGAAATCGGCCAGAAAGCCTTCCGGGCGATGTTCGGGGAACTGTTGCCGGAAATAGTAGCGGAAATCCTGTCAGTAAACTCGGTCAAGCCGTTCAACAAATAGGCAGCCAGGTTTGGAGGGATTCAAACCCACCGGCATCTGGTTACGCACCCCCGCGCTACTCGCCGAACGCTGGATACTCCGCAGACACTGGATACTCGGCTAACGCTGGATACTCGTCGGCTAACATCGGCTACTCCGCAGACACTGGATACTCCGCAGACACTGGGTATTATGCCGGATCTGCATCTTACGGCGGCGGCGCTCCAGCGCCCAGCATGGGACTTGGGCCGGTTCAAGTCGGTGCCGTTAGTGTCAGCAGTGGCAGCAATACCGGTTTTGCTTACTACAATCTCACGCCGCGTCCCCCAGGCGTGCCCGGAAATGGCAACACCAGCTTGCTGTTTCCGCTATCTATTGCTTCGGCAATTACTTCGCCGTTTGGGTGGCGGACTCATCCAGTTCTGGGCTACGGCAGGTTTCACACCGGAACAGACTTGGGGGCCCCGATGGGAACGCCCGTACTGGCGGCCTATGCGGGTCAAGTGGCGATCGCCGACTGGTTGGGCGGTTACGGTTTGACAGTGGTTCTCAACCACAACAAAAAGTCTCAGGAAACTCTCTACGCCCACCTTTCGGAACTTTTTGTGAAACCGGGAGAGTTCGTGAAACAGGGAGAGACGATCGGCCGCGTCGGCAGTACGGGAATGTCTACAGGGCCTCACCTTCACTTCGAGGTTCGGCAAATGACCGATCAGGGTTGGGTGGCGATCGACCCGGGCTCTCAGCTAGAATTCGCTCTGGCAAAAATGATCGGCAGTTTGGAAACCGCCAAAGTACCGCAAATGCCGAAAATGGTGGAAATACAAACCGCTAGCTCACTCAAGGATTGGGAAAACGATCTGCCCCAGCTTCCACCTCTGCCGCTGGGAATGGACATCGAAGTTCACAACCTCCAGCCGCCATTCCCGGAATTCTTAAAAGCTGATACTTCTAAGCCCAAAGATGCCGAAGCAGTCAAACCCAAACCTCAGAAGCAAGCTAACAGGTAAAAATTGGGGATGGGCTAGATTAATTTTCTTGTGGAAGGGTCGAAAAGCCAAACCCCTACTCCCCACAAGAAAATTAATGTTTTGTGCAACCAGTACGCGAACTCGTTGTTTTTCCTCGTTACCAGGCTCTTTCGGGTAACGAGGAAAAACTGATAAAAAATGGTAACTTGCAGCTTATGCTAATAGCGCAGCATTTGTGGGAATTAATTTTATTTCTGATTATTGTAGTCGGGCCGATTCCCTTAAGCTTGTCTCTTGCCTTCGAGAATCACAAAGAAAACAATAACTATTCATTTCCCCATTTTCTCCTCGTACTCCTGACGGGATGGAGTATTGCCCAAGTTTGTATCGGCTTGATTTTAGGAAGTGCCGATCGACTAAATATTACTGCGGTGATTATAGCAGAAATTTTGATTTGTGCGATCGGCTTCATCCTGATTTATACAAAAAACCACAAAACTTTTACCTTCTCCGAGTGGCCGATTCCCCAACTCAATCAACCTCGGACTCTCTCAGAATCACTAATTATTGTTGCCACCGCTTTGGCTGGATTTGTGCTGTTGGAAACTATCGCAACCAAACCCATAACCAATTATGATTCATTGTGGTTTCACCTGCCTGCGATCGCCCGATGGTATCAAACCCATTCATTTACATTATTAGATGCCGCCGGAAATTGGATTTTTGAACAAGAGCAAGCACGAGTATACCCCTACAATTGGCACGTTTTATCTGCTTTGTGTGTGCTTCCCTTCGGAGAAGATTTTCTAGCAGCTTTCCCCCTGGTAATTGCGTGGGTACTTGAGGGAATTGCCGTCTATCTATTAAGCATAAAATTTGGAGCAACCCGAATTCACGGTATGGCAGCAGCATCTTTAGTATTGACAGTACCGATGATGCTCAACCAAGTTAACACCATTCAGCCAGATTTACCGCTAGCTGCAATATTTACAGTCTGCTTGTATCTAGGTTTATCCTATCATAGCAGCAGATCGCAATCGGAACTCTCGCTATTTTTGGCAACCGCAGGAATGCTAGCCGGAATAAAGATCACGGGAATAATCTATGCAGCCTCACTTTTAGGAGGATTAGCAATATTAGAAATTAAAAGATTCGCGGTTAATAAAAAATCTACACCAGCTCATTTTAGAATTCGCCACTTTCTCAAACCAGTGTTACTTGGCGGCCTAGCTTGTTGCTTGCTTTTAGGATGTTTTTGGTATGCGAGAAACTTGCTGCAAATCAATTATCCTGTCGGCGAAGTCGGCGATATTAAAATTCCCTTAGATCCTGTTTCCTTCCCGTCTCCCATAACTGCACCCATACCTCCGGTACAGAAGCAGCCCGCTTCGCCACTTCTAAAGATTTGGCAAAGCACTTTAGCAGCTCAATTTAATCCCAGCAATATTTCCCACTGGAAAACTGTCGGCGTACAAATTATCATTAGATTGCAACTGCCCTTTCTGGCGATCGCACTTCAGGTATTGGCAGCGCCTCTGGTTTTTATCCAGGGTAAAGCCAGAATAATTAATCAAAATAATATTATTTTAATTATACTTCTCGCCAGCACAGGAATTCTGTATCTATTTACACCTTACACGTCCGGTACGGCGGGAGATTCGATCGGTAAACTCAGCCCTTTACTGGGTTTTAACCTCAGATACGGCTTTCCCTTTTTAAGCTTGCTGGGCATCGCAGCAGCAGCTACAGCAACTATCTTGAAAACTCCAAATCTAGTTGTTCTGGCAGTGGTTTTGGTTAGTGGTTTGTTCGGAATTACTAGCAACACAATTTTTGATTATATTAAAAATGCTTCTTTCACCGGAGATAGTATTGTTTGGGGTAGTTTGTTGATTGACAATTTTAAGTCTAACCCAATAGAAGCTATTAATACTATCGGGAAAATATTAGGCCCCAGTTTGCCAGATATATTAAGATACCCAATATTTTATCTGGTGTCAGTGACGCTGGCTGCGATATTGTGGAAAATCAATCCTGGCTTAGGATGGCTGAATCATCTATTTCCCACCCAAAAAAAATCGATTTACATAGTGATAATTGGTGTCTTTATCGGATTGATAGTAATTGGTAATTGGAGGGAAAAGCGAGATTTTGCACGCACCGAACTGTATCGTGGTATTTACGAATATATTGATAAAAATACAGTACCAGATCAAAAAATAGGCTTCTTTTTAAGTTCGCGCAGCTACCTATTTTACGGGAGAAATATGGACAGACAAGTCTTATATGTGCCGTTTAGAGCCGATCGACTTTCGGCATGGATTGACAATCTACGGCGAAATAAAATTAGGACTGTAGGATTCGGGCCCCTGACTGGGACAGACGCAGCTACCAGAAAAGCTCTATCTTGGCTGACAAGTGCCGAGGGCCCGCTGCAACCAGTTTTCGGAAAAAATTTTAATACTGAATCGGTGTTGTATCGTTTGAAAAATTAAAATATAGCAGTTATAATTCAATACGATTTATTGGCTACAGGGCTGCAGAATCGGGAAAATCGATTTGTGGAAACACCACACTGCTTAATCGGAGGTATAACGGTAAACGCGCTGCCGAATAACATCTATTCGACTGGCAGCCAGCAACTGATCGATTAAGCTGTTCTACATTTAAACTGTGTGTCAAAAATCAATAAAACTCTTGTGGGACGGGCTTCTAGCCTGTCCCGAATTCCCAATTTAAATGCTCCACAGCTTACCTTTACAGCTACTATAATGCTATGGGCGATCGCGCGGAATTTTTTAGTTCTCAAAATGCTGGATTTGAAGGCACTAATATTCAGAAAATGCAGGTGGAAAGATATGTGTCTCGCCGTAAATAACCGACCCAAAAATCCCGAATAGGGAGTACATTTGGCGTTGGTTGAGATGGAGGGCAGCGGGTAAATTATCTGGAACAATCTTCTGAACCTGTGCAAGAATTAATGAAGTTAGCTCGTAATAAAATTAGCTTTTATCAACAGCGTATACAGGGAGAAACCCTGAGTCCTTCTAGTTCCTAGACATCTTTGTCACCCTCCCAGAATAAATTGCTAAGGATTGCGAATTAAATAACTTACAATTTTAATTGTTATTGTGGGATGGGCGTCCCGCCCGTCCAAAAAGGACGGGCGGGACG
>NZ_JAUBPB010000060.1:41643-44738 GCF_036700545.1 Microcoleus sp. SVA1B4 | reverse complement strand
TAAAACCGGTTTCTGGCGAGAAATCCAGAAGAAACCCGGTTTCTGGGGTGTACTTTATAAACCTGGAATCCGCTGTAATTCTCATTCCTTACTAAGTCGGTGGCACAATTCGCCAGTATGTAACAAAAGATTAAGTAGGGTGATTCGAGTTAAATTTAATAGGTTGTGTATGGTTGTGTATGGTTTTTTATTTACCTTCTACCCCATGAATTACCCCAGAAGCAAGCTCTAATTCCGAGTCAAATATTTGTCCTGCTAGTTCATCTTTTTTGATGTGTTGCCATTTCCATGCAAAGCAAATTTATTCCTTCTCAATCTCCATAACGATGCCACCGGACTTGATAGAAAAACTCATGCTAATTGCGGACAATTGGCAGAGTGAGATGTACCGTTGTTTCCTTTTTATAGATACTGGTAATTGAGAACTCTCCTCCTGCCAGTTCGACAATTTTCTGGACAATTTTTAAGCCGATACCGGTGCCCTGTTGCTCATACCTCTTGCGTTCAAACTGCATGAAGGCACCAATTTTAGCAATTTGCTCCTCTTTCATGCCCTGCCCGGAGTCATGTACAGATAAATGTAGCATCTCCCCTAGGACTTGACTACTAACTTTAATGGTTGTCTCTGGTGAGGAGAATTTCAGTGCATTATCAATTAATTCATGGAGAATAGTTGATAGATATCGGTCTGATAGAGCGATCTCCGCTTCCTCAAGAGTGAACAACATATCGTTGCTACGGTTGACCTTCTGAGCCTGGTATGTCAACTCGGCTTCAATGGCAGAAGCTACAAATTGAGTCCGGGCAGATTCCATTTTGTGCTGTTGACTTGCGGATAGTTCTAATCCTAAATAAATCAGGAATTTTTTCGTTAATGTTTCTAGGCGACGGGCAGAGTCATGTGCCCAGCCTAATATCTCACGGATTTGGGCGATATCCATGTTTTCGATATCGTCCTTGAGCAACCCGATCGTGCCTAAGATCCCATTGAGGGGCGTATTCAGTTCGTGGGATAGAGTAGAAGCTAAGTTGCCACGCAACTCATTGAGGGTGCTGTCCAAGACATTGATGGTATTTTCTTGGATGTGGTATAAGTTCTGGATATTATCATACTGTTCCTTGATTCTGAGCATTGAATGCACGCGAGCACGCAGTTCAATAGCATTTACAGGTTTACTGATGAAGTCGTCAGCACCGACAGTGAGACAATGGGCAAGGTCTGATTTTGAATTTAATGCTGTCACCATAATGATGGGAACGGCTTGCCATTTTGACATGGCTTTGATTTTCCGACAAATCTCGATGCCGTCTATTCCCGGCATCATCACATCCAGCAAAATAAGATCCGGATCAAATATGTCGAGGGATGCGATCGCTTCTTCCCCGCTGGCAGCATAATGCAATTGATAATCCTGCTCTGATAACAGGGTTTCAATCACATCAAAGTTATCCGGCTCATCATCAACAATTAAGATAGAAAATTGAGACATAATTGCCACCATTTCAATAAGGTAAAAATTTTATAATTTCATCTGATACTCGTCAGCTATGCTGCCAAAGTGATTTCAAAAATTGCTCCTTGTGGTTGGTTGTTTCTGACACAAATTTCGCCCCCATGTGCCTCAACGACGATTTTGCAGAAAGCTAAACCCAAGCCTATTTGAGAGACATCCGACATCAGATTTCCAATCTCGTATTTCTCAAAAATTTTGTGTTGCAATGTATCAGGAACACCTGGTCCAGAGTCAATAACCTGGATTTTTGCCTTGCCCGATGTGAGGAATTCTACAGTCACTATGATTTGACTATTGGGTGGGGAAAACTTAATGGCATTCGAGAGGAGATTATCCAGCATTCGATGTATCATGGTGGCATCAACCGAGACTTTTCTACTGTTTTGTACTGGTAAATTAGCGACTATAAACTGACTTTTTTGAGCAGCAATTCCTTCAAAGTTTGAGATAGCAGATTCTATGATATCGCACAGATAAATATCAGTGTAATTGAGACGCTTTTTACCGGATTCGAGTAAATAAATTTGCAATAAATCATCAATTAATACCTGTATTGCTTGTGCTGACGAGTAAATCCGTTCCAGTTGCATTTGTTGTTGTTCTTTAGAATACTCTAAGCTTTTTAGGAGTTCCAAGCCAAGCAAGATACCAGCCAGGGGATTGCGTAAATCGTGGACTACCATTTTAACCATATCTTCCCGCAATTTGAGTAAGCTTTGCAGGTCGTCATACTGGTGCTTAATTCGCAGCATACAGTGAACTCTGGCACGCAGTTCAATAGCAGTTACAGGTTTACTAATGAAGTCGTCCGCGCCGGCAGTGAGACAACGGGCAAGGTCTGATTTTGAGTTTAATGCTGTCACCATAATGATGGGAACGGCTTGCCATTTTGACATGGCTTTGATTTGCCGACAAACTTCGATGCCATCTATTCCTGGCATCATCACATCCAGCAAAATAAGATCCGGATCAAATATGTCGAGGGATGCGATCGCTTCTTGCCCGGTGGCAGCGTAATGCAATTGATAATCCTGCTCGTTCAAGAGAGTTTCAATCACATCAAAATTATCGGGTTCGTCGTCAACGATCAAAACAGATGGTACATTCATGAATTATCTTACCAGGGAAGTTAAAAGGTGTTGAATAGTGCTTGCCAATTGCTTCAGCTTAACGGGTTTGGTGAGGTAATCATTGGCTCCGGCGGCAAGACAACGATCGCGATCGGCAGTCATGGCTAAGGCAGTTAAGGCAACGATCGGCACATCGACTAACCTAGGATCGAGGCGAATCTGCTGCATAGCTTCTAGACCATCCATACCAGGCATTTGAATGTCCATCAAAATTAGATTGGGGTTTTCCGACTTGGCCAGGGCGATCGCCTCCTCTCCATTCTTCGCCAAGAGAATGCGATAGCCTTTAGCTCTCAAGTAGCTCGAAACCGTACTGATATTGGCTTCGTTGTCTTCTGCCAGCAAGATTAAGGGAGAGCCTCCCTGCTGTTGGGGCCCGCTGGGTTCGATGCGGGGCTCTGTCTGGGATTCCAGGTCAACAGAGGATGGCGCACCTGTAGGGGCAGTGCCC
>NZ_JAUBPB010000060.1:0-41543 GCF_036700545.1 Microcoleus sp. SVA1B4 | reverse complement strand
CCGTGCCTGCCCTCGAATTCGATGCCCCCGTGCCTGCCCTCGAATTCGATGCCCCCGTGCCTGCCCTCGAATTCGATGCCCCCGTGCCTGCCCTCGAATTCGATCGTGAAGCAACTTCCTACACCCACAGTGCTGGTGAGCAACACCTGCCCGCCGTGGAGTTCGACAATACGTTTCACCAGGGCAAGCCCCAAGCCAGTGCCTGTATATTGACGATTCAGCGCGCCATCGATTTGGATAAAGGGCTGAAACAGTTTGTTGATATGTTCTGGGGCAATACCAATACCTGTATCGATGACGGCAATTCGCAGACTCTCTTTGACCAAAAAATGGGGTGAGGAATCGGCAGAATCTGGGTCTGTCCGGGGCTGTTGACGGCTGACTTCTAGGGTGATGCGTCCTCCGTTAGGAGTGAATTTGACCGCGTTATTGAGCAGGTTGATCAAGACTTGGCGCATCCGCCGTTCATCAATCAATAAGTCGGGCAGATTGAGTGGCACTTTAATCTCTAGCTGGATGCGTTTTTGCAGGGCTTGTTGTTTGATAAATGCCAGACTGGATTGACAGAGATGATTGATTGAAACTGGGGTGCAATCGAGCTCCATTTGACCCGATTCAATTTTGGCGACATCCAAAATGTCATTGATTAACTCTAGTAAGTGAGAGCTACTCCGCTCGATCGTTTGTAAAGCTTTGATTTGTTGTTCGTTGACGATGCCAAAGACTTGCTCTTGTAGCCCCTCGCTCATGCCCAGAATGGCGTTGAGGGGGGTGCGGAGTTCGTGGCTCATGTTGGCAAGGAATTCGTCTTTGAGACGGGTAGCACGGGCCAGTTCTTGGTTAGAGACTGCCAGTTGTTCGTTGCGCTCGGTGAGTTGCTGCTGGGCTTGCTGCCGTTCGGTGAGTTCTTGCTGCAACTGCTCAAATAGGCTAGCTTGTTGAACCGCGATCGCCAACTGGTTAGCAATTTGTTGCAGGAGTTGCGCTTCAGACTCTTGCCAGACTCGCTTTTCTCGGCAAGCATGGACGACTAAAACCCCCCAGAGCTTGTTGGTTGGGCCAGGGGCAACCCCTCTATGGCTTTGGCTGCTTCGGACTTCTTGCAGGATAGGTGCAACCATTTTGGACTTGACTTCACCAACGCTTGCGTATTCCACCAAGCAATTAGTCCCCATATCGGTCATGATATCGGGGACGATACGGGGCTTGCCCTGGGAATAGTGGTTGAGGATTTCTTGAGACCACAGTTGCTCGTCCCAGTGATGGTTTTTGAGGGCGGGAAACTCGGTCAACACAGATTCTTCAACTATTTGACTTCTGCCATTGCCAAATAGCCGGATTACGATGATTCGATCGCCTTGCAAGATTTCTTTGACTTGCTGTGTCACAGTCGCCAAAATTTCCTTAATATCCAACGATTCGCGAATTTGCTGGGCGATTTCTCCCAAAGTTCGCTGCCGTTGCAGTTGTAAAGCGATCGCCTTTTGTGTTTCCTTGCGGATAGCCAGTTCTGATTGTACCTGTTCGTAGAGGTAAGATTGCTGAATGGCGATCGCTAATTGGTTAGCAATTTGTTTAAGTAAATTGATTTCCCAGTCTTGCCATTGGCGCGGACGATCGCATTGATGAACAATCAGTAACCCCCAGAGGGTTTGATTCAGAATAATTGGAACTACGAGTTTAGCTCTGACTTGGATTTCTGCGAGGAATTCAACCAAGCAGGGTAAGATTGACTCGTTTTCATCTTCCCTATCGTTGAGGGCATAAACTTTTCCTTGGATATAGCGATCGTAGTTCTCTTCGGGGAAAACCTCTTCTGGGAAGAGGATATCCAGAAGCTTAAGCCTATTTGGCGAAACTGATTCAGCAATGGCAGCCCCCGTCCCTTCAGGAAAAACCCGATAAACCAGCGTTCTGTCTGATTGCAAGAGCTGATGGATTTCCTCAACAGTGCTATTGAGAATCTCGTCCAGATTCAGAGACGATCGCATCCGTTTAGTAATCGCTCCCAGCAAACGTTCCTGTTTTGCTTGTTGTTGCAATCTCAGTTCGGCTTCTTTGCGATGGGTGATATCCTGAAACGTGCCTACCAGACCAATAATATTACCTGAGCAGTCTCGCAGGGGAGCCTTGTGGGTTTCGAGAAATATTGGTTTACCATTGGGTAGGGTTAGCGTTTCTTCGATCCCTAATATAGCTTCACCCGTTTCGATTAACCGCCGATCCATCGCACAATACTCGTTCGCCTCGACTTCTTTCTGGCAAATATCTAAATCTCTTTTACCTATACTTTCGGTCGTAGATGGCAAGCCTAGAGTTTTGGCAAACTGCTGATTGCATCCTAAAAAAACCGACTCTCGATTCTTCCAAAACACCGAAAGCGGGATGGTATCGAGTACCGTTTGCAGAAACTGCTGAGATTCCTGCAAAGCCTTCTGGGCCTGTTTGCGATCGCTGATATCTACTAATACACAAATAGTTTGATCCTCTGAGCCTGGAAGAAGTGCGGCTCCGATCAGCACAGAAATCCGGCTGCCATCCTTACGGTAGTATTCCTTTTCCAAGGAATCGATCGCGCCATCCTGCATCAGGTGCTCCATCGCTACAACATCAGCGGGGAGATATTCGGGCGGGGTCATAGCATCCCAATGAATCATCCCAGCATTTAGTTCCTCCCTAGTGTAGCCAATCATCTGTAAGAAGCGATCGTTGGCATCGATAATGTTCCCATGAAAATCGGCAAACATCATGCCGCTCACACTGGACTCAAACACACGGCGGAAGCGGATTTCACTGCTTTCCCTGGCGAGTTCAGCTTGTTTGCGATCGCGGATATCCGATATAATTCCCTGGATGCTAATCAATTCCCCTTCAGCATTGATAACAGGTCGGGCGCTGCTTCTCACCCAGACATAATTGCCATCTCGGTGGCGATGTCGGAACTCATAATCACTTGACTTTTTACCAAGTTTGACATTCTCCCGATAATCAGTAACCACCAAAGGGCGATCGTCTGGATGCACCAGGGATATAAACGACTTACCCATCCATTCACTCTCGTCCCAGCCAAACATGGTCTTGAATTGCGGTGACAAATAAGTGAGCATCCCATCGGGTTCACATGACCAGATCAAATCATTAGCCCCTTCTACCAGGCGCCGGAATTTAGCTTCACTCTCTGCTAATTGGGCTTCGATTTGTTTGCGATCGCTGATATCGCGGCATACACAAATCAATAATCCATCCTCTGTGAGGGTGAGGGATAGCCCTTCGGCAAAGGTAGAGCCATCTTTGCGGGTGGCGATCGCCTCTCCCTCCCAAGCGCGATCGCGCCCCAGCACCGGCAAGACTTCCCGCTCAAACCGTTCTAACTCGTGTTGGGAATACAAAAGTTTCCAGGTTTTGCCCACCAGTTCTTGAGGATGTTCGTAGCCAAACAGTTCTAGATGGGCTTGATTCAAATAAAGGTAGGTGTCTCCTTGCATAATTGCAATGCCGTCGATCGCCGCCTCAATTGCTGCCAGTTGTCGTTTTAGGGTTTCTTCGGTTTGTTTGACATCGCTAATATCTGCAAAATAGCCAACAATCTCGATTGGCGTGCCTTCTTCATCTCGCAGCAGACGCATTTCATCCCGTAGCCAAACGTAGTGACCATCGCGATGCAAAAATCGATATTCATGCTGATGAGTGTTGTGTTCAAAGAGAGCCGATAAATGTGCAAAAACTCTAGGGGCATCTTCTGGGTGAATATGGTTAGCCCAGAAGCCAGATTCCGATAAAAAATCTTCTGGTTTGTAGCCCAAAATGGCTTCGATATTTTTGCTCATGAAGGTTGCTCCATAGTCGCCATAGGGCTTACAGCTATAGATCATGGCGGGGCTCGATGCCAGAAGAAATTCGAGGCGTTCTTTCAAAAGGCGATTTTCTAGCTCTGTCTGTTGGCGATCGGTAATGTCTTGGATCAGGCCAAGCACATAGAGATGTTCATCATCCATCAATAGGATAGAAGTGGAAAAGGAGATAGTGCGGCACTGTCCATCTGGGCGCCGGATTTCCCTTTCCACGGCGATCAAGTTGCCCCCTTGTCGTATCTTTTTCAGGTCGGCAATCGTCTGTTTTTGAGATTCTTGATTATTCAGGTACAAGCTGTGATACCACCCCAGACGGTTAATTTCTTCTAAGGTGTAACCCGTAATCGTTTGCATTTGCTGATTCCAGACTGTGAAGCGGACAAATGGAAACTCCTCAACTTCATAGAAAACGCACAGCCCTTCAGTCATGTTTTCTACAATTTGTTGACGGAAAGTATTTTCCTGCCGAAGCGTTGCTTCGGCAAACTTGCGATCGGTAATGTCGAAGCGAATGGCTAGATACTGAAAAGGTCGCCCGCCTTCGTCCAAAAAGGGGACAATGGTGCTAGCAACCCAGTACAGGCTACCGTTTTTTGCCTGGTTGCAAATTTCACCGCGCCAAACATGACCGCTAGTAATGGTCTGCCACAAATCTTGGAAAAATGCAGGGGGATGATAGCCAGAGTTGACTAGGCGATGGGTTTTGCCCATGAGTTCATCGCGGGAGTAGCCAGAGATCGCACAGAAGGGATCGTTGACGTAGGAGATCACCCCTTGGCGATCGGTGATGACCACAATGGCAGACTGATCCAAGGCCTGTTTAAAGGCTGATAATTCTTGAATTAACTGCTGTCGTTGGAGTTCAGCCTGTTTGCCTCTGCTAATATCAAAGTTGACCCCAATCATGCTCTGGGGATTGCCTTGGGCATCTGGCACGACGACACCATAGGCTTTAATAAAGTGGAGGCTACCATCGGGATGCAACACTCGAAACTCGGTATCAAATTCTGCTTGTCCTAAGAGGGCTTGTTGGAGCAATGTTTCGGTGGCGGTGCGGTCTTCGGGATGTAGTCGGTTTGCCCAAATGTCGTAAGGCAGAGGGGAATGAGATTGTTTTGTGACACCGTACAGTTCGTACATCCGCTCATCCCAAAAGACGGTGTTTTGTACAAGATCGAAGTCCCAACAACCGATCGCCCCTGATTTGAGCGCCAAAGCGAGGCGATCCGATACTGTCTGTAGTTCTGCTTCTGCACGTTTGCGATCGCTAATATCTTTGGCGATGCCTAAAAAGCCGATAATTTGTTGATTGACATCCTTGAGGGTGCTGATGGATAGCGACACAGGAAATCGAGAACCATCTTTACGGATATAGCTCCACTCTTCTTCGCTGACAATACCTTGGCGTACTTTGGCAACAAAAAGCTCAAAGCCGGGAGGAATATTTTGCCCTAGTTCAGCAGAGAGTGATGATGCCCGGTCAATTACCTCATTTGCATCGTGGATGAGTGCGGGCGTAGCTTTGCCGACCACTTCTGCTGCGCTGTAACCCAGCATCCTTTCGGCTGCGACATTAAAGGTCTGGATGATGCCAGTTGGGTCTACGGAGATGATGGAGTAATCAGCACAATCGAGGATGGCGCGTTGCAGGCTGTTGACTTGCCAAAGCTCTTGGGTGCGTTCTTCAACTTTTGCTTCTAGCTGTTGGTTTAGTTGGTACAGTTGTCGCTCAGCCTGTTTGCGAGCCGTAACGTCTCGAATCATAAACAAGGCTTCATCTTCGCCACTCTTGACAACTCTGACCTCTTCATATTTCAGGCGTGGGCCAATGTACACCTGCTGTTCATAAACTTGCAGTTCTCCTGTCCGTAAGGCTTGTTCTAGGTGGTTTAGATGTCGGGTCGCAATTTCTCCTGACATCATATCCACCATCCCCACACCAGGGGTATCGAAACCTGTACCGAGAAAGTCGAGCTGACGATTGGCTGTCACGCTCCCCCGATAAATACCATCGGCACCGATGCGAAACATGAAGTCGGGAACTGCTGCTAATATGGCTCGGCTGTGGGCTTCGCTCTGGATCAGGGCGGTTTCGGCAAGTTTGCGATCGCTAATGTCTGTAGTAGTTCCTACATAGCCGACTACTTGCCCGTCTGCATCCAGTTCGGGAACGGACTGCCCATATACCCAAGCCACAGCACCGTCGGGACGTTGAAAGCGGTATTCGAGTTGGAAAGAGCGATTTCCTTGAATGAATTGCTCCCATTCGGCGATGACCCGATCGCGATCGTCGGGGTGTAGCCCTTGTTGCCATCCTTCCCCGAAAGCGGTTTTTGGGGTGAGTCCGCTGATCTGAAACCAGCGATCGTTAACATAGATGCACTTACCCCTAGCATCGGCGCGGAAAATCCCCACTGGTACGGCTTCCACTAGGCTGGCGTAGCGTTCTTCGCTTTCTTGCAGGCGGACTTCAGTTCGTTTGCGATCGCTAATGTCGGTAATGGTGCCTATATAGCCGATCCGATGTCCATTGGCATCGAGTTCGGCGACGCACTGCCCATAAACCCACGTTACTTCACCGTCGGGACGTTGAAAGCGATATTCGAGTTCAAAAGAGTCGTTACCTTGAATGAATTGCTCCCATTGGGCAATGACCCAATCGCGATCGTCGGGGTGCACTCCTTGTTGCCATCCCTGTCCGATAGTGGCTCCTGTTGTGAGTCCGCTGATCTGAAAGTAGCGATCGTTGACATAGGTACATAGCCCCTCGGCATCGGTGCGAAAAATCCCCACCGGAGCGGCGGCGGCAAGGGAGGCGTAGCGTTGTTCGCTCTCGATCAGGGTGGCTTCGATCCGCTGTCGCTTTACCAGTTCATTCTGCAATTTTTGGTGGATCGTGGCTTGCCCAATGGCGATCGCCAGATGCACTGATAAGGCTTGTATCAGTTCGACTTCTTCCGGTTGCCAGTCGCGGGCGTGCTGGCTTTCGCTGGCATTGAGCAAGCCCCATAACTCATCGCCACACAGTAGCGGCACCAAAATTTTGGCTTTTGTCTGGAGGCGGCTCAGCATCTGCCGATGACAGTCTGATATGTTGGCTGTGGAGATATCTGGTACGACGCGAACATATCCCTGACGATAAATCTCAGGATTGTCTTGCTTATAGCAGGTCTCATTGACCCGTTGGCCCAACAGAGACAGGGACGAGTCGGTGGATTCTGCCACGACAATGATTTCCCGATCGGCTTCAAACCGCCAAATATTGACGCGATCGCAGCCGAGCACTTGCCGCACCTGCTGCACAGTCGTATCCAAAATCGTTTGCAGGCTTAGGGACGAGCGAATTTGGGTAGCCAAGTCTGCGACTAATTTCTCTCGTTGTACCTTGGTGTTGAGAGCGGCTGTCCGAGCTTCCACCTGCTGCTCGAGCTCAAGGTTGCGATTTGCTAGCAGCGCTACCTTTTCCGCCTCTAGCCGCACCACCTTCTCTTCCCACTTCTGGACCAGCTTGTATAGCTCCAGCGGGTTGAGGGCTTGCAGCAAACTGGTCTGGGTGACAATACCCAGTAACTCCCCTTGTTCCCCTGTCACCGCCAACCGACGGATCGATCGCTGCTCCATGAGCTCCTGCACAGTCCAGAGTGAATCGTCGGGTCTAACGGCAAAAATCGGCGTACTCATTACCGCCTGAGCTAGACAGGTTTCCAGGTTCAAGCCCAATGTCTGAAATTGCACAATATCCCGCTCGGTGAGAATCCCCACTGGCATTTGTAGCGGTTCAGCAGAGATTCCGCCTGGGTGCACAATCATCACGGAACTGACGCGATGCTCTGCCATAAGTTGAGCGATCGCCAGTAGGGAACAATCCGGCGCAGCACAAATCACTTCGCGGGTCATCACTTCTGCTACCATACGCAACCGCAGCAGGTCGATCGGTCGAGATATTTGGCGCAGACTTTCGTGAGTGACTAGGCCCACTAGGCGATCGAGCTCGTCCACGATGGGCAAATGGCGAATGTGGTGCTGTTGGAGCAGATTAATCGCAAAAAATAAATCGGTGAAGGCGGACTCGCGGAGGGTGACGACGGGGTGTGCCATCACCTCCCGGAGCGCCAAATTCTCCAAGGAACGCTGCTGGGCACTCAGCCGCACCACGTCTCGCTCGGTCAGTACGCCGACCAATTGCTCGTTTTCGACTACCAACACGCAACTCGATCGCGCCTCCTTGTGGAGGTCGTCGAGTTGACCATCCGCCGTTCTAGGGGTGTTGCAGAGCGATCGCACGCCACTCATTTGGGCGATCGCATCCATCACCGTCGTATCGGGCGAAACCACCAAGGGCTCTCGCACGATCGCAGTCCTGAGTTCTATGGGAGTGAGAGCAGTAGTACGAATGAACATGAGTTTATAGGGTTTTTTTGCTGATTATTTTTTTAACCATTTCGCCTTAAACACATGAGCTGATAGCGTAGCCGGGGGTCAGCCATAGTAACGAGAAGAGTTACGTAGCTGCACGACATTCTCTAAATATTATATTTACTTACAGTTCGCTTTTGCCGGAAATGACTTAGGGAATTTCTGCCACTCTAAGCTAACGCTTTTGCATCCTTTTCATGAGATGATAAAAACAGGAATTGCCCTCAACCCTTTACTGGATTAAGTGAAATCTCGGAGAAGGCGCCGTAACGATCAAATTTGTTGACTCTTGACGATTACTGGGAATTCTACAGTATACAGATCGCTATTCCCCCAAGTGAGAAGTTGTGATGCGTTTAATTACTTTCATGTGGGGCTTTTCTGATATTAAGCGTAAAACACTACCAGCCATATCTCGTGGAGTGGGATTAAGCCATGAACAAACACTCTTGCATTTCCTAAGCGAATTACTTGAAAATTAGAACGCTGGAGAGAGGCTAGGTTAAACCTTTTGGACGCTCAGCATAATCGTACAAAACAATGGCTTAATACACCGATTAAGGCAAGTCCAACAGTTAGGGTCAAAGTGGGAGAAGCAGGGGTCATATATCTTCTTATTGCCAGAAGATTGTTCCCAAATGAACCCAATTAAATGGAAGTGGCAACATCTTAAAAAAGATGAATTAGCGGCACAAATGTTTGAAGCGGAGTTATATAGCAATCCTAAATGATTCATGTAAATTTGTAGGTAGTGCCTTTCTTTGCCTACCCCCTATCTATCGGGGCAACCGGGCGTGGGATTGCCCCTACAATAATTACGCGAATGATTTAGGGTTGCTATATCTCGCCTACGCCGTAATTCATGGAGTAGAAGTTAGAGGAGAAACGAGTTTCAAAAAAGAAGGCAAGTGCAGGCCCGTGCTCCCAACTCTGAGGCCATAATTCATTCCAAATCTAAAATCTAAAATCTAAAATCTAAAATGGTATGAGATTGCTTCTTGAAGGGCTGTCGCTACGCCAATAGATGAGTTATATAGCAATCCTCGCATCAGTTGTAAAAATATGTAGGGGGTAGTGCCTTTCTTTGCCTACCCCAGCCTGCATCGGGGCAACCGGGCGTGGGGAGAACCCTACAAGAATTACACAAATCATTTATGATTGCTATAAGACCCAAATCAAAACTATTTTCGGTAATCTTGAAAAACAGGAGTTGCTATAATTTAAAGTTGAAAAACAACTGTACGGAGCGAAAATTATGGGACTATTTGACCAAATTTTGAGCGCGATCGACAATCCCAACCAACAAGCAAGTCCCAATCAGTTGGGCAACATTCTCGGTGCGGTAGAGCAGTTGAGGGGAAACCAGGGCGTCGATGCGGGTACGGCTCAGTTGGCGATGTCGGTTTTGGGCGGATACGTGCGATCGGCATTGCAAAACGTGCGATCGCAGTCAGGAGACGCACAAGCTCAACAACTTGTCAACCAATTTAGCGGTACAAATCCCAATCCCCAAGCAGTACAGAGTTTGTTCGGAGCCGGCCAACTCACGCAGATAGTGACCGATATAGCCCAAAGAACTGGTTTGAATAACGCCACAGTGCAGGCGATGATACCTGTTTTGGTGCCGCTCATACTGAATTTGCTACAAACCGGCGGCAACGCCCAAAATCCAGCCCAGGGTGGAAATCCCGTTTTGAATACGTTTTTAGATACAGATGGAGACGGCGACGTAGATATTACTGACGCCATGTCGATGGCTAGCCGCTTTTTGAATCAGCGCCGTTAATTTGGGATTTTGAAACCGCAGATATCAGCGGATGGACACAGATGAACGCAGATAGGATTTTATCTGCGTTCCTCTGCGTTTATCTGCCTTCATCTGCGGTTAAAAAAAATTCCTACTTTAACCCAAACCTAAATCAGTCACAGCACCGATACTGCTAGAAGAAACCAACTTAGCATATTTAGCCAAAACGCCCCTAGTATAGCGAGGTTTAGGAGGCTGCCAAAGAGCGCGCCGCTGCTCCAATTCTGCATCAGAAACATTGAGCTGCAACAAGCGATTGTTAGCATCAATTGTAATCGAATCGCCCTCTTTTACCAGAGCAATTGTCCCGCCAACTTGCGCTTCGGGTGCAACGTGACCGACAACCATGCCGTAAGTTCCGCCCGAGAAGCGGCCGTCAGTAATTAACCCGACAGAATCGCCTAAACCTGCGCCAATAATTGCCGAAGTTGGTGCTAACATTTCGCGCATTCCCGGCCCGCCTTTGGGCCCTTCGTAGCGGATGATAATCACATCTCCGGCTTGAATTTTGCCTGCTAAAATTGCATCCAAACAATTTTCTTCAGATTCAAATACCCGCGCCGGGCCGGTAATTTGCGGTTTTTTAACGCCAGTAATTTTAGCAACGGCTCCTTCTGTTGCCAGATTTCCCCTGAGAATTGCTAAATGTCCTTGGGCGTAAAGCGGGTTGTTCCAAGGGCGGATGACATCTTGGTCGGTGCGGGGTTCGGCTGGAATATCTGCTAACACTTCGGCAACAGTTTGACCGGTAATTGTCAGGGCGTCGCCGTGCAGCAAACCCTGTTCTAGCAGCATTTTCATTACTTGAGGAATGCCGCCGGCTGTGTGCAAATCGGTTGCTACGTATTTGCCGCTGGGTTTGAGGTCGCACAGCACTGGTACTTTTGCTCGAATAGTTTCAAAATCGTCGAGGGACAGTTCAACGCCGATCGCATTGGAAATGGCCAATAAATGCAGCACAGCGTTGGTTGAACCGCCGACTGCCATGATGACCGCGATCGCATTTTCAAAGGCCTTGCGTGTCAAAATTTGGCTCGGTAACAACTGTTTGCGGACAGCTTCCACCAGCACTTTTGCAGATTCGGCAGCGCTGTCAGCTTTTTCGGCATCCTCAGCAGCCATTGTCGAAGAATAAGGCAAACTCATGCCCATCACTTCAAAAGCGCTCGACATGGTATTTGCTGTGAACATTCCGCCACAGGAACCCGCACCCGGACAAGCTTTTTGTTCGACTGCATTGAGTTCTGTTTCGTCAATTTTGCCCGCGCTGAATTGGCCGACTGCTTCAAAAGCGCTGACAACGGTTAAATCGCGTCCGTTGTGGTGTCCTGGTTTGATCGTGCCGCCGTAAACAAAAATAGCAGGAATGTTCATGCGGGCGATCGCAATCATCGCCCCCGGCATATTTTTATCGCAACCGCCGACAGCCAGCACCCCGTCCATACTTTGGCCGTTGCAAACTGTTTCGATGGAATCCGCAATCACATCTCTCGACACCAGAGAATATTTCATCCCTTCTGTTCCCATCGAGATTCCGTCGCTGATAGTAATCGTACCGAACATCTGCGGCATAGCGCCCGCTTCCCTTGCACCCGCAATAGCCCGCAAAGCGAGGTCGTTCAATCCCATATTGCAGGGCGTAATCGTGCTGTACCCGTTGGCAATCCCCACAATCGGCTTAGTGAAATCGTCGTCACCAAAACCGACTGCCCGCAGCATTGCTCGGTTGGGCGCGCGCTGCACGCCTCCAGTCACAGCTTGGCTTCTCAAATTTTCAGGCATTTTAAAATTTCCTTTGTCAGTTAGTTGTCGGTTGTTCTGTTGTCTGTTGTCTGTTTTTCTTTGCCGCTGGCTGTTGACTGCCCAGTGCCGAGAGTTTTACGCTATTTTTAATTTTCTCAGAAGCGTTCATATTTGTCAGGCCTTTTAAGAGGCAGTGGCACCGCAGTGCCCGGAAAGCAATGCAAAGATTCTACAGATACTACAGCGTGCAGAGTGAATACCGTGGTTATCTGGGATGATGTGGTAACACCCATCACTCTAACGTTTAAAAAAAATTGCGAGGCGAATGACATGGAGGCCGATCGAATTCTGAGGCAATATGCGGCCGGAGAAAGAAATTTTCGAGAAATTAACCTCGCCGGGGCCGACTTAAAAGGGGTAAACCTCAGCGAGGCTAACTTTACCAGATCGAATTTCCAAGACGCAAACCTCAAAGGCGCTAACCTGACGGGAGCGAACTTGCGCGAGGTGAAATTGGCAGGGGTGGACTTGACGGAAGCCAACCTCAGCGAAGCAAATCTCATCGGTACCGATTTGAGCCGTGCCAATCTCAGCGGGGCTAACCTGATGGGAGCCAACCTGCGCGGCTCAATGGCCAGAGAAGTCAACATGACTAAGGCTAATTTGACGGAAGCTAATTTGACCGAAGCCAACTTTACCGAAGCGAATTTGTTTGCGGCCAACTTAACCGAGGCTAGCATGATTCGCATTAATTTGATGAAGGCAAATTTGAGTTGGTCAACTCTCAAAGCGGTAAACCTGACAAATGCCATCCTCAGCGAGTCGCTTTTAGAAAGAGCTAACCTAAATCAGGCAATTCTCAGCGGGGCGATGGTGAGCGGGGCAAACTTGGCTGGTGCAGACTTGCGCCAAGTAACGATGGTTGGAGCTAATCTCACCGACGCTAATCTGAGCAATGCTAATTTGAGAGTTGCTAATGTTAGTTGGTCAACGTTGGCAAGAGCTAATTTGAGCGGTGCTAATTTGTACCGTGCCAAGCTGTGCTGGTCTAATTTTAGCGGGGCTGTTTTGGTGGAAGCGGTTTTGATTGATGCTAATCTCAATCGAACTAACTTCCGCGATGCAGATTTGAGGCGGGCAATTATGCCCGATGGCACAACTAATGATTCTTAAAATTTGATTGTTGACTGTGGACTGTTGACTACTAACTAATGACTACTGACTACTGACTACTAACTAATGACTAATGACTAATGACTAATGACTATCACTGAATTATTGATGTTGGGTGCGGCGGGAATTTTTGCCGGAATTCTAGCTGGATTTTTGGGTATCGGCGGCGGTACGGTGCTCGTGCCTTTGTTGGTGGCTCTCAATTACGCTCCGGTGCAGGCGGTTGCTACTAGCGGTTTGTCGATCGTCATTACAGCTATTTCTGGCAGCATCCAGAATTGGCGCATGGGCTACCTCAACTTGAGTCAAGTCGCAGGCATCGGATTTCCCGCCGTCATCACCGCACAAATCGGTGCTTATTTGGCGGGGATATTTCCGCCTTACTTGCTGTTACTTACTTTTGGGTTGTTGCTGTGGTTGAATATTTATTTGATTGAAGTTCGCAAGCACCTGACAGCTAAGAAGAAAGCGGAACTAGAACAAGGGGAACTGGGAGGACAAGCGGGACAAGGAGAAAATGCTCAATTACCAATTACTAATCACGAATTACCCAATAATTCCAATATTTTATTCCATCCAACTTTTGCTAAAGTTGCTACCGGCAGTGCGGCGGGTTTATTAGCGGGTTTGTTCGGCGTAGGCGGCGGCGTAATTATGGTTCCCCTGCAAATTTTGCTGTTAGGAGAAAGCATTAAAACCGCAATTCAAACCAGCTTGGGCGTCATCGTCATCACGGCAATTTCGGCGACGGCGGGACACGCGGCGCGCGGGAATGTTTTGTGGGTTGTGGGGTTAATTCTTGGCGGCGGCGGTTTGTTGGGCGCGCAGGTGAGCACGCGGTTTTTGCCGAGATTGCCCGATCGTATTGTTAGTTTAGCTTTTCGATCGCTCTTGGCAGTGTTATCGATTTATGTTTTCTGGCAAGCTTGGCAAAAATTTAGTAACGGGTAATGGGTAATTGGTCATTGGTCATTGGTCATTGGTCATTGGTTATTGGTCATTGGTTATTGAGGCAGAGCCTCCGGGTATGTATTCCCAGGCAGAGCCTGGGAACAAGGCTAAGGCTACAATGACAGTTGACACTTTACTAATGACTAATGACTGATGACTAATGACTGATGACTATTGACTGAGTTTCTTCACGGCGCGAGTCAGACGCTGCAAATAAGGCTTGACAATTTCTTGATTTTGTCTCTGCAATTCGGACACTTGCTGCTGCAACTGCTGAATCTCGGTTTGCAACATCCCTGTGTCTATTGTGGGTCGATCGAGCAAGTCCTGCAATTGCTGGAGAGAACCTTGGATTGTATCAAAGTCTACTTCGTTCGATCGCTCCTGTAACTGAGCCGTAATAGTTTTAACTTCAGTTAACTGTTCGCCCATCAATAAAAATCGGACGTTGACATTTTCCCAATCATGCTCTCTCAGGGCACTATTTTCCAAAATGCGGAGTTTTTGCTGCAAATCGGACAGGGTGGTGTAGAGTTCCTGAGAATCAGCCGGCAGCGCCTGGGCTTGGCGTTCGAGGGAGGCTACGGCAGCTTGTACCTCGGCGATGACGCCGGATTCCAAGCCCAGGAGTTTTTGCTGCAAGTCGGAGACGGCGGTGTAGAGTTCCGCAGGTTCTCCAGGTAGTATCTGAACTTGCTGCGATCGACGTTCTACTGCGGCCTGTACGTCCGTAATCGCAGAATTTGCCTTTTGTTGCATTTGTTGCTCGAAACGCTGGCGATTGGCGAGATTTATCGATAGTGCTGCGGTTAAGGGGGCGGCAGCGTAGACAATTTGGCCCGACAATCCTGCAGCAATCGTGCCAATAGCTGAACCAGCAACAGAGGCGTATTCTACCAATTCTAGCCAGTCCGGCTGGTTCGGGCCACTTCTGGAAGCTGGGAATGATGCTTTTTCAATCTTCTGCATAGCCTTTTAGTCGTAGTCGGATAGATGGCGATACCGACATGATAAAAGCGATCGGCAAATAAATCAGGCCTATTTGTCAAAATTTCCTGATTGTGGTATTTTAATTCACCGAAAGCATCCAGGATACCCGCCACGTGATTCATCTCGCGCAAGTTAATGCTTCAATTCTAAAATCTAAAATCTAAAATCTAAAATCTAAAATCTAAAATCGATTGACCTTCTGCCTTCAAAACGGTCAATCTCAGGTAAAATTCAGGATTAAGTCGATCGCTCAACAGTTAACCAATAAAAGTTCACCGCCGTCTGTCAGGAGTATAGAGAAAATGGGTCTTAAGATTATTGAAAGCTACGATAGCAGTTTTGTCCTCGAACCCGATGCTAAAACAGCACTGTTCGGTTCATTAACCGGTGAAAGCTTTCTCCAACAAATAGCGCTACAATTGCAATGCTCGCGCATTGAGTTTGCCGAGTTACTGTTTCAGCCAGTCCCTTACAGCAGCGAGACGCCGAAGGGAATGCCTGCGGAATTTGAAAAGTATCATCAATCGAGCGATTTTGCGATCGTCAACGTCCCGCCTAATTTCATGTTCCAAGCCAAAATATTTAAACCCAGCCGCCTCTGTGCAATCTATCGAGTTTTTAAGAATTAGGTAAAAGCTGGTTCATCTGTGGTTTAATCTAAAATCTAAAATCTAAAATCTAAAATCGGATGACAGAAGACATTCAATCTCTCGCCAGCTTAGAATTCATTCCATACATAGACTCCGAGGGGAAATTGCCCGATTTTGTCCAAGGAAAAATCGGCGTTTACGCAATTTTTGACAGCGATAAAGTCCTGCAATTTGTCGGCTATTCTCGCGACATTTACCTCAGCCTCAAACAGCATTTGGTACGCCAAACCCAATATTGCTACTGGCTGAAAGTCCAAACTATTGACAAGCCCAGCCGCACGATTCTAGAAAGCATTAGAGAAAGTTGGATTGCCGAAAACGGTTCCCAACCCCAAGGTAACGGTGCCGATGCTGCCAAGTGGAACGATCCCATCGACACAAAAACTGTAATGACTGCCCAAGAAACGGCAAATTATGAAGGTATCTTCGCCGATGAAATTGCCAAAGATAAATTGTTGAAAAATGTCGCGCGGCGCGTGGAAAATGAAATTTTCGCGCTGCTGAAAACTCGCGGCGTAACAGAAGAAATCCGGTTTAATCCCAAGCTCAAAACTAGCGGATTGCTGGATTTAAAGTAAATACCGCTCACCCGGCAGTCCGCCAGGGAATGAATTCCCTGTCTAATAGCGAAAGTCCTCTAAAAGAGGACTAAGCTGTTACGAATCTAGATTGTATTTTTGGGCGGGCGGGACGCCCAACACCTACTCCCCACAAGACTTGGATTTTTTTTGACAGACAATTTAAAGGCCCAACAGCTTAATAAATTATTCAGTCCTCTTTTAGAGGACTTTCACTTTGAGGCAGGGGTTTCAACCCCTGACGGACTGACGGAATATCGGTTTTACCTTAAACAGATGCTCGTGTACAATCTATCTCATATATTCTCTGGGTCGGTTAAATTTTAAAATGTTGAAATGTATTAAAATTTAACAGATATCGGAATCTGCAAAATTAACTCGGTTCCTCGGCCCGGAGCAGAAATACAACTGATTTGACCTCGATGTTTTTCCACTACAATATCGTGACTGATTGCCAACCCTAATCCAGTACCGCGGCCTACAGGCTTCGTAGTAAAAAATGGGTCAAATATCTGGTGGCGCACTTCCTCACTCATCCCACAACCGTTATCGGCAATGTTAATCACAACGGATTGAGTGTTTTGAGTGGCTAATATTGAATCTTGATTGTGCAGCGCAGCTTCTGACTCAAAACCTACTGAAGTGCTGATGGTAATTTTTCGGGGAGACGATTGATTTTCCAAGGCATCAATAGCATTACTTAGCAGGTTCATGAACACCTGATTTAACTCACTGGCGTAACAGGTGACTCTTGGCAGTTGGCTGTAGTTTTTAATGACCTCTATCTCCCCAGCTTTGTTTGTCCCCTTCAGTCTGTGTTGCAAAATAACTAAAGTATTGTCAATGCCTTCATGAATATCCACTGGCTTGTACTTTTGTTCGCCAAGGCGGGTGAAGTTCCGCAAAGACATCACAATTTCGCTAATCCGAGAAGCACCCTCTGTCATGGAATTCAGCAGTTTTGGATAATCCTCTGCGATGAATTCGGGTTGAATCTCGTTCAATTTGCCGATAATTTCTGCAACGGGGTGGGGGTAGTAATGTCGGTACAATTCGACGAGGCGAAGCAAATCTCGTGCATACTCCGCCGCTAGAGAAATATTGCCGTAGATAAAGCTGACGGGATTGTTGATTTCGTGAGCAATTCCTGCCGCTAGCTGACCTAAAGAAGCCATTTTTTCCTTCTGTATTAACTGAGCTTGAGTTTTCTTTAGTTCAGTTACGGTTTGTTCGAGTTGCTGGGCGTAGGATTGTGTTTGCTGGAACAACTGGCGCTGCACGAGTTGATTTGAGACGCGGGCGAGAACTTCTTGTTCGTGAAACGGTTTTGTGATATAATCTATACCACCAACTTCAAAGGCTTTGACTTTATCTAATACTTCATTTAAAGCACTGATAAAAATAACTGGAATGTCCTTGGTTGTGGGAGAAGCTTTCAATGCTTGGCAGACTTGGTAGCCGTCCATACCGGGCATCATGATGTCGAGCAAAATCAAGTCAGGAGGAGTTAATTCGATCGACCGCAGCGCTAGTTTGCCGTCGGGTGCGGTGCGTGTTTTGTACCCTTGCTGCGAGAGTATTTGAGCTAAAAGTTGCAAATTAGCCGGAATATCATCAACAATTAAAATATTCCCTTTTAAGACGGGAGTTGCTTCGTAATTCATATCTATTGCGGTAAAATAACCTTTATATAGCAATCCTTGCAGGAGTCGTAAATTTTTGACCCCACCCCAACCCTCCCCTTATCAAGGGGAGGGAGTAAGAAATTCACAAATGATTTAGGATGGCTATAGGCTTGTAGTGAGTACGATCGCCCGATCGCGTTTTATGAGGACGATCGTACTCATTACAAACCTATCTCATATCCTGATTATTTTGCTTCGGGATGGATGAGAGCTAGTATTTGATTGAACTGAAACTCGTTAGCCAATGTGGCTAGGGCGCTAGCTAAAGCGTCATTACGATCGCGAATTTGCTCAATGTGGATCAGAATTAACTCTAAATCGCACTCAATTGTGGCTTTCTCTAAAGCTGCCAGCCAATCTGCGGGTAAAGCTGCCAGACTCTCTGGAGTCGGAGCCTCAATTTGAGTTGACTCGGGAACACTCTCCGGTTCACCGTAAATGTAACGCACTCCCAGATGTTTCTGCAGGGTGGCAAAAATTTCTGTATCTCGAAAGGGTTTGTGGATAAAGTCATCCCAATCATCTGATACAGTAACGGTTGGCGCTTCCTCGGCGTTACTGGCACTCACGGCAATAATTGCCGTAGCTTGACCTTTAACGGTGGCTTTAATGCGTTTGGTCGCTTCATGTCCATCCATCACGGGCATCCACATATCCATAAAAATTAAGTGTGGCTCAAAACTCGACCACATTTCAATAGCTTCCATGCCGTTTGTGGCTTCTTGGAGTTCAAAGTTAAAGTCAGCGAGGAGTTTGATCAGCAGTTGGCGGTTGTCCGATCGATCGTCCACAATCAAAATACGATAGCGTGGCTGGTTGCGTTCCAGCGCTATCACCCGACGCGGTGGCTGTACGGGTTGAGGCGCCGGGACATCAACGGCGCTGACGGGGATATCAAACGCGAAGGTGGTGCCGCCTCCTACTTCACTGCGTACAGTAATCACGCCGCCCATCAGCTTGATAAACTGTTGGCTGATAGCCAGTCCCAAGCCTGTTCCTTGCTGAGATTTTGTTCCTGTTTTGGTTTGCACAAAGGCTTGAAAAAGTTTATCTAACTCATCAGCAGCTATGCCGGAGCCAGTGTCTTCTATTTCAAAATGTAATTGGTAATTACTAATTAGTAATTGCTGATCTTCACCCTCATTAACCGCACTTACTCTTACCCTAATTTCTCCTTGTTTCGTAAACTTAATGGCGTTAGAGAGGAGATTGATTAAAACTTGGCGCAACTTAAGTTGATCTGTTTGCACATATTCGGGAACTTCGCTAGAGCACTCAAATATTAACTGCAATTGTTGCTCCCTTGCCTGGAGTTGAAACATCTCTTCCAAATCGTTCAACAGGCTGCTTAATTGAAATTCTGTTGGGTTGATTGTAATGCGTCCCGCCTCTATTTTGGCTAAATCTAATATTTGATTGATTAGAGCGAGCAAGTGTTCTCCGCTGCGGTTGATAATGCGGATATTTTCCTGTTGTTCGCGAGTGAGGTTGGTAGAGCGCTGCATCAATTGGGAGAATCCCAGAATTGCGTTTAGCGGGGTGCGGAGTTCGTGGCTCATATTTGCCAGGAAAGTGCTTTTGGCAAGGTTGGCGGCTTCTGCGGCCCAGGCGGCTTGTTGAAGCTGTACTGCTTGCTGTTGAGTGGCTTCGAGCAATTGAGCTTGTTGTAAGGCGACTCCCAATTGGGTGCTAATTTGCAGCCCAATATTGATTTCTGCTTCGCGCCAAGTGCGGGGTACAGAATTTTGATAGCTGGCGAGCAAACCCCAAAGTTGACTGCCGCAAAATATGGGGAAAATAACGTAGGCTCTAGCTTGAAATTGTTTTAACAGTTCTAGGTAACAAGGACTCAACCCAGCGGTGTATATGTCTTCAATTATGCGGTAAGGAACGCCTCTAGCATACATACCACCTTGATTTCTTTGTAGATAGGTATCCAGCACTGGTTCACCGGAGGCTTGCATAGTTTTCACGGTACAGCGAGAGTCTTCGACGAGATTGTTTGGCACATTAAAATCGTCGGCTTGTGGGATCAGAGATATCCAGCCCGAAGCCATTGACTCGGCAACAAATTCGCCACTCCAATCAGGATTAAAGCGATAGATACCGACACGATCGCATTTTAGGGTTTGTCGCAGTTCCGAGGTTGTGGTTTTGAATATTGTGTCAATATCTAAGGATTGACGGATGCGATCGATGCTGCGGGCGATGGCTTGTTCTCCCTGGGCGCTTTCTCGCAAAGCTGACTCGGCTTGTTTGCGATCGCTAATATCCAAAACAGTGCCGAACAAACGGATCAACTGCCCTTTTTCATCATAAACCGATTTCCCTCGAACTTCTATGTAACTGAGCGAGCCATCTCTTCGGATCAGCCGCAGATCAATTTCAAAGCTTTGCCCGGACATAGCTTGATCGCGCACCATTGTCAGATAGCGCGATCGATCTTCTGGATGAAAACGCTCGATTAATTGTTCGTTTGGCAGCGGTTTTTGAGTAGGATCGAGCTCATAAATGCGATAGAGTTCTTCACTCCAAGTAGTTGTTGCTGTGGCAATATCGTATTCCCAACTGCCAATACGGGCAATTTTTTGGGCTTCCAGCAGTCGGGATTCGGCTAACTGGCGATCGCTAATGTCGCGCGCTACCCAAACCGCAGAGCTATCGGAAAGTGGCGAAATTTTAGCAGCAAACCAAACTTCTTGGTTATTAATCGGCAGACTGTAATCAAAACTAATAGTTTGTTGGGTTGCCAATGCCTGTCGAACTTGAGCAAAATAAATCTCCTTCCTTGCCTCATTAAAAAATTGTTCGATGATGGAGTCGATCTGATTCGTATTAGAGTTGTATTGAAAAATTCCCTTAGTGGGTATAATTTGGATGGTTTCTTCTTGAAGCTCAAAAATTAATACAATATCTGTAATCGACTCAAAGATTTTCACAACTTGCTCAGTAGAAGTGGAAAGTTTTTGTTCTAGCAATTTGCGCTCAGCAATTTCATATTGTAATAGTTCGTTAGCACGACCTAAAGCAGCGGTACGTTCGGCAACTTCGGCGGCTAAAGTGTGATTGTAGTCAGTTAATATTTTTTCAGATTGTTTGCGCTGTGCGATGTTATAAAAAGCATTGATGGCATAAACAATATTTCCGCCTTCGTCAAAAATTGGTGTGGCGCGCACCTCAAAAGGAATAAATTTCCCCTTTCGATGAAGTTCTACATCTTCCAGGAATACTGTTTCGCCACGCAGTGCTCGGAATGCGGGCAGTTCTTCAGTGGGATAAAGCTGGTTTTGGCGGTAGATTTGATAAACTTCTACTGCTTTTTCTAAAGTTGTATCGGGAATAGTTTCTACGCCGAGCCAATGCTTGGCAGTTTCGTTGAAGTACACGACTTTACCGGAGGCATCGTGGATAGATACTCCCGCAGGTATGGCTTCGATAAATTGCTTGAGTTGGCTCTCTCTTTGCGCTAAAGCTTCATTTAAAGATTTTTGGTCTGCAAAAGCCTGTTGCAGTTGGGCTGCCATAAAATTGAAGGAATTGGCGAGTTCTCCGACTTCATCGAAGCGTCTAATTTCTAAAGGTTGATCCCATTTTCCTGTGGCAAGATTTTTGGCTGCGGTATTCAAACGCCTAATTGGTTTTGTCACCCAACGGGAAGTCAAAAATCCGATCGCGATCGCCAGTGGCAGTGTACCGATCAATAACCACAATGTATGGCGCGTATTTGCTTGAATGCGAGCCATGAAATCAGACTCTGGCACCACCACCACAATCAACCAATCTAAGCCACGGAAATCTCGATAGGGAGTGACACGGACAAATTGCCTATCGCCCTTGCTCGCTAGAGTCAATTTCTCGGTTGTTTGCAGCGTGCGGAAGTTGCCAAATCGGTTGGCGAGTTGTCGAGCAATATCTCGCGTGCGGGCATCCTTGCTGTTGGTGGCTAGCAATGGCGTCGGTTGTTTTTTTGTTGTTGGCGTCACCAAGGGTGTTTCTAGTGTGGATGTGGCAATCAGATTTCCCGATCGATCCATAATAAAAGTTTGTCCTGACGCCGAGAATTGCAGCCTAGCCAAAAAGGTATTGATTGCCGAGGGCCCATTATGATCCGTGAGGCGATCGCGGGTACGTTCTCCTACTTGTTCGATTAACTGATGTGCTACATCCTCGATTGATTCCTGACCACTTTTGAAAGAAAGATAGCCCACTAGCCCAACTACACTTACCGTTTGCAAAACAAACGGAACAATCAGAACCGTTCGCAGCGGCAGCTTGCTAAAAAAATTGGCGGTTAGGCGGTTGAAGTGATAAATGGGCATGGGTATGAACCAATTGCGCTGATAATCGTATTTTAACCGCTGTAGCGTGCCTTTATCGGCAATTGGCGCGCCCTACTGTGAAATTTCCGCCCGGTTCAATATAGCCAACTACTAGCGAAGATTGGACGCGGCTGTCAAAATTTGCTTATGTCAGTTCTGTTTCTAACTGTTGGGCATTTGATTCATTTTTACTTACAAAAATTGTGATAAGTTTTCTAATCTTTTTGTTTTTATCGGCAATCATGTCGTTAATTAAAAGCTCTATAAATGGCTTATGGGTTGGCAGATAACTGCCCATCGTTTGAATTTTTACTTATGTTTGATTTCCCTCTAAATCTGTCAAAGTCAAGCTAGATTAGCTTTCGGGAAGTTTATTAATAGTTTGATTCGGGTGCTGGAAGCGCAACCATTTAACAACTGCTGCCTCTGTTACGGCTACAGATTCATGCAGCCGATCGACAAAAGCATAGAAAGCCTAATTATCATCTCGGTGAGCAAGTACGTAAGCTCGCAATTCCTTTCTGCTCATAGTTTGAAAATTATGTCTGTTCATCAGAGTATCTCCATAGCTCGTTAGGATAAATCTCTATTTCGATAGTTTCACCCGCCAAAATGTAGACGTTATATTATGTCCGGTAGCATCTGAGATGTCGCACCATTCGTGTGGAATATGTAGATACTGTCTTGACAGTTCAAGACAGTATCTACCGAGTTATGTTTTTTACTTCCGTTAACAATGGCAACGGTAGATTTGCACATACTAACTCTGCACAATTCCACTGCCGCAAATACTCATACACTTCAGAAATAATTGCATTTGCTGCATCTAAATCTTGTGCTTGAGAAGCATGATAGTGCGCTATGATTAACGGCTTAATATCCTCGATATCTTGCCATTCCGATTTAGGTTTGAGGGGAATGCTGATATAATAGTTATACGCTTGGCTGTGGGCGGTACGGAGATTGTCAGGGTTTTGACTTAGCAGGTACTCGCCCTTTTCTCGGACTAGCGGATGCAACTGATAGGATTTGAGGTGGCGATCGTAATATAGCAATTGTCGGCGTTTGAGTGCCTGAATAATATTTTCTTTAAGTTCATACTTGCTAACTTCTGGCAGTTGAGCGCTAATTCCAGCAAAAGATAGCGGATATTCTGAGGTTTGATAGACAGAAATTCGGCTGAGACAAGTTTGCTCGCTGTCGCTGAGACGGGCTATCATTTCATCGATCGCACTTTCAATATCTCGAATCAGCAACCAGTCTCTCTGGTGCAGAAAAATCCCGACATTTCCCTGAAACTCGGTATCATCTCGAATCAAGGCTGCGACGAGTTGTAAGGCTTTGGGATGTCCTGAATAGCGATCGCACATTTCGGCTAATTCATCTACATTTGTGATCCCTGAGCGTAGTCGAACGGCAGTCAGATTAAAAGATTGCAATAGGGCAACTGCGGCATCTCGATCCAATCCGTTTAGCTGGATTTCGCGGGTGAGTGTTGACGGCAATTCGGCTAAGCTTTCGCGACTGGTGAAAATAATTTTGCTTTGATGTTCTGTTTCTAATAGTTGTTTGAATAACCAAGCATATTCTGCACAATCGTCTGCGAAATAACCAGCGGCTTTGGCTTCTCCTGCTTTCAAAAGTGTGTCGGCGCGATCGAATACGAGCAAGCAAGGTTTTTCTCTGAGGATTTTCAGCAGATTTTCGGTTTTTTTGCCGCAGTCATTTTGAGCGTTGGCGGCGGCGGTAATGTCGCCGTTGGAGCAGGGTAAGCTCATCTAATTTGGTATAAATTGTACTTAACAATGAGTCAAATAAGTGAGATAACAACAAGGCCACCCAATAAAATATTTCGGAATACATTTATTGAAATAAAGCGGGGTGGATAAAATCTTTCAATCGAGGTTTCTCCTGAGTGTTGTGTAACACAAGAGCAATTAAACCAAGAACAATCCCAATCTCCGGTTTCACCAGCATCCCCGTGAATTATAGCCCTTACGACCAAAATAGCGATCGCCCTTAATTCATCCGCGTCCCTCCCCGTTCATCTGCGGTTCCTAAAAAGTGCGATCGCCCTTACGACCAAAAGTGCGATCGTCCTTAAAATCCGAATAAACAAACAACATCTAATTTGTTATAATTGAGTAAAACTCAACCAACCGATTTTTACTCAATTATATAATAGCTGAAAGATATGTTTGGGAGTATGAAAAACTTAATCAGCACAGATCCACAAGGACACCTCAGTTTAAACCTCGAACCCAAGTCAACAGAATATCGCGTTCTCGTCAACGAAGCCGGACAAATTTTATTAGACCCAATAGCCAACATACCCGATCGCCCTTCATCTGGTTCTGAGATATCGCTGTTAAAATAGAAGCATCATTCCCTCCCAACTCATCTCACCATAAAAGTGTATGAAAATAGAAGACTATCCACTGGCTAAAGAATTGATATTCGATGCCGAGGGCAACATCAGTCAAGTTATTCTAGATTATACCGACTATCAGTATTTCCTAGAAGCGATGGAAGATAGAGGACTTCTATTGGCTATGGGCGCAGTAAAAAATGAAACCCCCTTAAATTTACAGCAAGCACTTGCCGAACTCGAAACAGAATGAAAGTCGAATATCTACCCAGTTTTTTAAAGGATTTAAAAGCTCTTAAAAGTACGCCTGTCTTTCAGCAAATCAAGGATTTTGCTTTTGCAGAAATTCCGAATAGTAATGATTTACAGACAATTGTTAACTTAAAAAAATTGAAAGGCGATGATAATGCGTATCGGCTTCGGGTTGGCGACTATCGAATAGGTTTTTATTTTGATGGCGAAACTGTTACTTTTGCAAGGGTGCTGCACCGGAAAGATATTTATCGCTACTTTCCACCATAAAGCTGTTTTCACTCTGACAGAAGGTTTTGGGCAACTTGTCCTTGTCCTTTAAAGTAGTAGATTAATGTGTTTGTATCGAAAATATACATCTAAAAGCTCTCCCGCAAGATGTCTTCCCCCGACTCAGCACGAATCTCTTCCAGAGTAGGAAAGTCTTCTGCCCATGTTCCAGCTAGGGAATAAACCAATTCTGTCCAAGGAGTTAAAGCATCTACTGTGTCGGTGGATTGGTTCCCATTCAGGTACTTGGCACGAATAAACTGTGCGAAAGTGAGAATTTCGCTAGCTTGATTTTGGGGAAGAGTTTTTACGATCGCATAAATCTGTTCAATAACAGTCATAATCTGATTATAGATAAAGAGCAGTTCAGTTTTATTTTAGCAATTATAATCGGTTTACTTCCACAGGCGATCGCCCTTGACGACAAAAAGCGCGATCGCCTTAAATAAATTCAACGTGCTTGTACATAGATTCATCAGTTTGAAACTCCCATACTTTCACAAGGGCCAATACAATTTCCCCGATACTTCGTCGCCCTTGGTGACAATAAATAATTCCTGCGTGTTCCGCCCCTCTACGATGAATCCTCAAAAAATCAGCATCGTAAGTAAATATTACCCGACCTTGAACTAGAGCAAAAGCCACCTGTTCTTCATCCGATGCACCTAAAAGCCCCACTTCTGGTGTCGTTGTCACATCTATACTTCTACGTCTTAAACCATCAGCAATTGCACTCTCAACGCTTTCATCCAAATGAAACCGAACTTTCTCTGTCATTTTTTCTATCTCTATCGGGGCATCTTAGAGGGAATTTCAGCCTGCATTTCCTTCACTAAATCTTCATCTTCCTGCATTTGCTGCCTGATTTCCTGAAAATGATCGTGATAATAAGCCAAAGCTGAATACACATCAGATAGCGTAATTATTGGATGCCGGGAGACAATTTCATCAGGAGAAAGCCCCATCTGTTCGTGCCAAACAACGATATCCTGTACTCTAATTCGATGTCCCGCAATACGCGGTCTACCGCCACATATACCTGGACTAATTTCAATATGTTCAGATATTACTACTTCCATAAGTTATTTTCCCGATCGTATTGATTGGTACTGTCTTTAACCATTACTTTAACACAAGATATCAAGTCGCTGCAATCAAAACATCGATCGGGCCGATTCATCTAAATGAAAGCGGATGCGTTCACTCACCTCTAATTTCGCTCAGCTTTTCCTGCAAACGAGAGGGTAGACTCTTGCGCTTCAACTCTTCGATCAAAAAATCTGATTCAGCAGTGCGGCGGTCAATTTCTTCTCGATTATCGTAATAGTAAGTCATTGCCGCATGAACCGATGCCGGTGACAAATTATAGTCCCTAGCGATTTCTTCTATCGACTCTCCCATCTTAAGATACATCTGGGCGATGTGTGCTACAGAAATTCGATGGCCCGCAATGCGTGGTTTACCACCAAGCACTCCCGGTGTAATTTCAATATACTTTGTGATGACTGATTGCTTAGACATAAAGCGCGAACGGCTCTTATTTGCTAATTTTTAGAGCTATTTAATCTTAGCACAAACAGACTTAGGGCGAGATCCCTTTCTCCATCCGCGTTCATCTGCGGCTCAAAAAAGTTGACTCACTGCGCCAAAACTTCCCTAACTCTTTCCCGAAACAAACGCACAGCCGCCCTTTGTCCAATACTTTTACTTTGTTCTATCAAACCCGGAATTTCGGCGATCGACAAAAATGGAAAAGCCAAACTATTCTCCCTCTCCTCATAACTTCCCTCAACCAAGTGATAGACTTGAAGACATTGATTTCGATATCTCCAGATTTCAGGAACCCCCAGAGCAGCATAAATTGAGAACTTATTCAACGAAGAACTCGTGTAGTCTGATTCGACTACCAAATCCGGTGGCGGATCGGCGGGTAAATTAATTTCCTCTTTATCTCTAACTAAAGATTCATTTTGAATGTAAAAACAAGTGTCCGGTTCAATAGCACGAGTTAAATCTTCCCGTTCCAGAGTCAACGCACCGAGGCTCATAGCTTCAATTTCTAACTCATCTGCTAAAGCTCCAATAAATAGTTCAAGCATGACTTTAGGTCTTTCATGTTTAGGTAATGGCATTCTAATTTCTAAAACTCCTTCAGCATAAGCAATTCTCCACGCTCTACCGTCGCCGACATCAGACATTATCGCTTTAAATGTTAGCCACTTAATGCCTGTCAAAGTAATTAGTTTTTCCTCGCTACTTTGTTGAGGAGAAGTCAATGTGGTTGTTACCATCTGAGGTACGATTAGTTAAGCTTTTATTGATTTTAACACGCCCTTCTATCATCTGCATCCACTGTGGCACAATGGATAGGTTCAAAAAAGAGCGATCGCCCTTAATCCAAAAAGTGCGATCGCCCCTTTCAATTTCTAACCAGAAATCACCTCACTCAAAAGATGAGCCTGAGAACCCTCCAGACGTGGCCCATGAATCTGCACCACCCTAGAAGCCAAGAAATTGCCCCAGCGAGCCGCTTGTGTAGAACTTAAACCGTTAGTAATTCCAAACAAAACACCCCCCGCAAAAGCATCACCAGCACCCACAGTATCGATCGCCTTTACCGGAAATCCAGCCACATCAACAATCTGTTTGTTCTCCACCACCATGCAGCCTTTATCCCCATTCGTGATAAAAGCCAAATCAGAAATCTCGCTCATTTTCCGAGCGCACTCTTCCAGAGATTCCTCCTTAAAAAAGCTCCGAACTTCATCAGCATTGCAAAAAATTACATCGCAATATTCCGAAACCACCTTGTGAAAATCATCAGCAAATCGATCGACTAAAAAGCCATCCGAAAAAGTAAAAGCCACCTTCACGCCCAGACGCTTAGACTGTTCCATCGTCTCAATGCTAGCCTTTCTCGGATCGGGAGCATCCCAAAGATAGCCCTCAACATAACTGTACTTGCAGTGAGCCAGTCGATCGACATCAATATCAGTCGCCGCCAGAGTAGTAGAAACCCCCAGATTAGTACACATCGTGCGTTCCGCATCCGGCGTAGTCAGCACAACACAAGTACCCGTGGGCTCATGCGACTCAGCAGCAGGATGCACGTTAAAATCAATCCCCGCCGCCAGCAAATCTTGCCGGTAAAATTCGCCGTTAGTATCCTTAGCAACCTTCCCCGAATAATACGCTTTACCGCCGCTCTGAGCCAAACCAATCATCGTATTTGCCGCCGAACCGCCCGATCGCATTTGCAGCGAATTGTGCTCTAAATCATGCAAAATCCCCCCCTGCGTTTCCGAATTCATCAGCGTCATCCCGCCGCGATTCAGCCCGTGGCCGAGTACAAATTCATCTTCTACCAATGCTAGGATGTCTACCAGGGCATTTCCCACGCCAAACACATCCACGGAACCAGATTCTTGATTATTTTCTGTCATCGCTGCTTTTTTTTACACTAACTATCAACTCTATAATAAATCGGATTAAAGTCAACATCCCCACTCCCAATCTAAAGTCCCCAACTGAAAATCTAAAATTCACAATCCAAAATCCCCAATCTAAAATCTAAAATCCAAAATCTAAAATCGCTATGACTTGTCTCCCACCTCTGATTCAGCAAATGTTGCAGCCCGGTTTTTACCCGCACGGGGTGACAGAACCAGTGCAGCTAATTCAGACTCACGCTTCCTTTGTCCTGCTGACAGGAGATTATACTTACAAAATCAAGAAACCAGTTAATTTTGGCTTTTTGGACTATTCAACATTGGAGAAAAGGCACCATTTCTGCAACGAAGAATTGCTGCTGAACCGACGCACGGCACCGGAAATTTATCTAGAAGTTTTGCCAATTGTTCAAATTGGGGATTCGTTTCAATTTGGTAGCAACTTGCCTGCTAGAACTCCGGCTGAAGTTGCTGTAGAATACGCACTTAAAATGCTGGAGTTTCCTCAAGATTCGCTGTTGCTCAGTTTGTTGGAGCGCGGACTGTTGACTGAGCAACTTATGGCAGACTTAGGGCGGGAAGTTGCCAAGTTTCACAGCACGGCAATTAGTAATAGCTACATTCGCACCTTTGGCGAAGTCAGTCAGATTCGCACAGCAATAGACAACAATTACCTGATTTCGCAAAAATATATCGGCGGGCCGCAGACTCAGGCACAATTTCAGGAAACTAAAGATTATACTGATGCGTTTTTTGCGGAAAATCAAGAGTTATTTAACCTGCGGATTGCCAAGAATAAAATTCGCGAGTGCCACGGAGATTTGCACTTGCGGAATATAGCATTGTGGCCAGATAAAATATTGCTGTTCGACTGCATTGAATTTAACGAGCCTTTTCGCTTTGTTGATGTCATGTACGATGTGGCTTTTACAGTAATGGATTTGGAATCGCGGGGGCGCAGAGACTTGGGCAATGCTTTTCTCAATACTTACATCGAACAAACAGGGGATTGGGAAGGACTGCAACTGTTACCTCTGTATTTGAGCCGTCAAGCTTATGTTAGAGCAAAAGTAACTTCGTTAATGTTGGACGATTCTGCTATTTCAACTGCCCAAAAAGCAGAGATTTCACAGACAGCAGCTCATTACTATAAACTGGCTTGGCAATACACAAAACCGCACCGGGGAAAGTTAACTTTGATGTCTGGTTTATCGGGTTCTGGCAAGAGTACAGCAGCTCGATATTTGGCTCGCCACACTGGGGCAATTCACATTCGATCAGATGCGGTTCGCAAACATTTAGGCGGAATTTCTTTAAATGAACGCGGGGGGCCAGATTTGTACTCGGATGAAATGACGGCACAGACTTATGGTAGATTGTTAAAGTTGGGGATAATTTTGGCTGACCGAGGTTGGGATGTGATTTTAGATGCAAAGTTCGATCGCCAAAACTGGAGAACCGATGCGATGAATCAGGCTCAATCCCACGGCTTACCCTTGCAAATCATTTACTGCACCGCACCACTTGAAGTATTGCGAGAACGACTGCAACAGCGCCGGGGCGATATTGCCGACGCGACGGCAGAATTATTGAACTCGCAGCAAGCAGCTTTTGAACCTTTTACAGAATTAGAGCAAATTTCTGTAAACATTATAGATACCCTACAAGACTTAGAGGTACAATTAAACTTGATTTGTGGGGAGTAGTTGCAGTTCGATCGCCCTTGGCAATCTTACTTATCTGCTAATATTGTAAATATCTTTCTGTTTTATTACAAAAAAAAGTTGCAGCTCATGCCAAAATTTACCGGAGACTCCAAGGGGTTTAGCCCCGCGCTGATATGGTTTGTGTTGTTTACCGTTGGGTTTCGCTTAGTAGGATCTACGCTGCCCCTGAGTCTTGCCCTTGGTGTCATTGGTGGGGTGGCTGCAGGTTTAATTGTCGCTTGGTGGCACAACGAATTACTACTCAACCCGAATATAAATTCCAAGGACAAAACCTCGGATGCTATCCTCAATAAAGAAGTAGTGCAAACGGACGCCCATAAATATAGCAAAACCTCTAGGGGTGATGCTGCTACATTTTTTGGCTGGTTATCTGGGCCAGAGGATCGTCGCTAGCTTTAGTCATTAGTCATTAGTTAACAGTTAACAGTCACTAATGTCCAATGCCCAATGCCCAATTCCCAATGCCAATTTCCAATTGAATGTTTGTATTTCTATCGAAACTCTTGCCGCTGTTTATTTATCCTTTGGGGTTGAGTTGCCTGTTAATGATGGCGGCTTTAATCACACTTTGGAAGCGTCCGAAATGGGCGGCGGCGCCAATTGCTGCGGCTCTAATTATTTTACTGCTCGGAAGTAGCGGTTGGGTTTCAAAATCGTTAGTTCGATCGCTCGAATGGCAAAACTTACCAACCGCCGAACTCCCCCAAGCTGAAGCGATTATCGTCTTGGGCGGCGGTGTCAAAGCAGCTTTACCTCCCCGTCCTTGGGTTGAATTAGCGGAAGCGGGCGATCGAATAATCTACGGTTCCCGACTTTACAAACAAAGCAAAGCTCCGCTGCTCATTCTCAGCGGCGGTAGAGTAGATTGGAAAGGTGGCGGGCCTCCCGAATCGGCAGACATGGCAGAAATTGCCCAAACAATGGGCGTACCGGCATCAGCAATTCTGCAAGACCCCGATTCACACAACACCTATCAAAATGCCGTCAACGTGCGGAAAATTTTAGATGCTAAAGCTATAAAAGGGCCGGTTTTGCTAGTGACATCGGCGATGCACATGACTCGATCGCTCTTAATTTTCCAGCGTCAGGGAATAAAAGCAATTGCCGCACCAACAGACTTCCAGATCACGCAGCAGGATATCGCAGCATCCCAAAGCAATTGGCAAGCAGTCGCCTTGGATTTATTGCCGGACACCTATCAGTTAAACCAGTCAACTAAAGCTTTGAAAGAATACATCGGCTTAATCGTTTATCGGCTGCGGGGATGGCTTTAACAGAATTTTAGATGTGGGATTTGGGATTTGAGATTGAAGAATTTAAACAAATATCAAATCCGGTTGCATCCCAATTATAGGGGCGGGGCGGGTTTATATAATTTGTCTATACTTATCAAATATCTGGGCGAACCGGCCCCTACAAAACTTCATCAGATAAGATTCCAAATCAAACGGATACGATCTAAAATCTAAAATCTAAAATCTAAAATCCAAAATTGATTGAGTGTGTTAGCTTAAAGTCATTACAGCCAATATTAGCCACCGTCGCCCCCAAACAATCATGCTGCCCCACGAGTTGCAAAACATTGCCCCCGAACCGACTCCCGCGGCCGAAATTTTTCAGAGACACCAAATTGTCCGCGAGTTTTACGATGAAATTAAGTACCGTCAAGAACTAGAACTTCACTGCCAGTGGTATTACGCTACAGCCAAGCAGCATCAGCAGGAATTGCAGAAAATGCAGGGAGATTTGAATATCTTCGGTTGGTTTAACCGGGGACGGTCGAAAAATTAAGGGTTAAATAAAAAAGATGGTTGGTAGTAAGGACTTTAGTTCAGCCGATCGACTAAAAGCCATAGAAAAAACTGAAGTCCTCACTACAAACTGTACAACAGCTATATGACTCCCGCCCAAAAGCGGATACTTGCTTTCCGACAGAAGTCGCGATCAGCGCAAAATTTTAGACTCTAGTTCAAGCTTCCAGATTCCTCTTTGGAGTAAATCTAAAATCTAAAATCTAAAATCTAAAATCGACTGACGGGATTTGATATTGTCTTTGGGCTACGGCTTCACCTTGTGAGACAGCTAGACTTCCGAAGATATCAATTCCACCTCATCCTCTTTCAGGTGAGCTCGAAATTTTTTGTCAAATTGTACTAGAACCGGCCAATTAGCACTGACAGGTCGGCCGTGCCATTCGTGAACGATCGCCACGACTTCTCCTTCCATGCCCTTAATATCAAATGGTTGACTGCGATTTTCAGGGTGGTGGTAGACAACAACAGAGTTTTTAATGCAAACGCGATCGCCAACTTTCATAAATTTAAACTTAGTGTTCTTTCTTCCAAACTATACAAAGCGTGCAAGTGTAGAACACCTGTACGCTTTGGCGACAGTCTTTTTATCTTCCCACACAAGTAGAGCGAAAACTCAAAGAAACTTGCCGATGTTCTGTCTGTGCTTCGATCGCCCGCCGCGATTCCGGGAAGCCTCCATGCCGATCGATCCTCGGTTGAACCAGCAGGCCCGATCGGCCTTTAAAGCTCGATCGGGCGGATTCTCAAGGGCGGGAATTGATTTGGTTGGCTAATCGAGAAACGATTAACTTAACTGATTTAACCAACACTCAACATCAACAGCCAAGGTTTGACCCAACTCCAGCAACTGCCGGATCGAAGACAAGTCCCAGCCGCCGCCTGAACGCGCAATCTCCAAGGCAACAGCAGCCACCGCATTTTCGCCCGCCGAGGCCTCTTGCCGCTGCAGCCAGCCCAAACACAGAGGCACAATTTGACTGTACAGAGAATCGAAATACAGTTCCTGGGATTTGTCCAGACACAAACCCAGACTCAGCCGATCGCCCACAGCAATCAAACGCTCGATCGTGCGGATCTCAGCTTCCAACTGGACAGGCGAGCGATCTTCCACACCCGATCCTGCTTGCAGCAGCCTGTCTAGCGATCGCCAAACCATCTTTTCCAAAATTTCCTTGACTTCGGGAACGTTCAACCGACAGCGGAGATGGCCGGCTTCAGTGGCGATCGCCTCAATTTCGGCCAGCAGCGGTTCCACATCCTCCGTTTCCACTTCCAGGGCCTTGGCCGCCGTCAAACAGCGGTGTCCCAAAGCCACCTCAGCAGCCACCTGCAACTCTACCGGCACCGGCAACTCGTCGCGGTGGAACGCCATCATCACCCCGTAATTTTCGCGGTAAACCTGAGTGTAAAGCTGATCCAACCGAGTCAAATTTTCCTGACTCAGCAACTGCACGATCCGGTGGCGTTCCTCAGCGAATAAATCCCGCAAGCTAAAGGACTGATCCCCAAACAGCCGCACCATTTCCAGAATGGCGTGGGCTGCCGAAGCTTCTTGCATAACTCCAAACAACCGCTCTTTGAGCATAGTGTAAGACCGGCGGCTGCCAAAAGGCTGAATACAGCAGTGGAAGTCCCAGCCGCCGAGGTGCAACGCAGCAAACACAAAAACCTCTGTTTCCCGCGTAATTTCCGAGGTTAACTGCAATTGACCCACAGCCAGAGTCATCGAGCCCATGCGCTGAATTTGGAAATCTTCCTGCTGGGCCTGATAGCAGTAAACTCGCTGTTCGCGGGGATATTTGGCAAACAGAGAACTGATCGCGTAGTGGGCGGCCACCTGTTTGAGACTAATTTGGGCTGTTACCACGAGTTTGCGGTAAACTTCGGCCCCTGTTTGGAAATACTCAACGTTGCTGGGTACGAGGGCTAGTTGAGCGACAAAATCCTTTTCTAGCTGGATACCCGTAACTTCCCCCGCCAATTCGAGCGCCCGGGCCGCGTAGCGCAGAATTTGCACGCCTTCTGGCCGCGAGATTTCTTCAAAAAACCAGCCGCAGCTAGTGAACATTAACAGGGTGTGGCGCTGCATTTCCAGCAGTCGCAGGGCGTCCACCTGTTCTCCGGCATCGAGGGGGCGCACTTGATGGCGTTGGAGGAAACTGTCAACATTACTGGGCGATCGATCCCGGATCACCTCAATATATTCATCTCTGGCTTTCCAGGGATCGCACAACAGCTTGCGCCCTGCTTCTTCGTAAATCGGAATCAGTCGATCGCGCAGCCAATTGAGAGTATCCCGCAGAGGGCGGCGCCATTTGAGGTGCCATCCGCCGCCACCACCGCAGCCGCAATCATCTTGCCAGCGATCGACCCCGTGAGAGCAACTCCAGGCCGTCACGGGTTTGAGTTCCACTTCCCAAGCGCTCGGATTTTGACTTAAATAATGAGCAAAATTCGTCACCGTCCAGCCTCGGCGGGGAAACTCTTCTGTGAAGGCGTAGGCGAGGCATTTTTCCGTACTGTGTTTGTGGTGGCCGAAAGTTTCACCGTCCGTCGCCACGCAGATTAATTGAGCCGGTCGGTGGTCTCCCCGCACTGCTTGACCCAAGCGCCCGACCAAGTGGTGGCTGCTGCTGAGAACGTCATTGAAGCCCATATCCCGCGAGATCGGGCCGTCGTAGAAAAAGATATCAATGTAGGGAGTGTTGGCAGGTGGGGCTTCGGAATTTTGGGAGTGCTGGCGGCCAAAATAGTGAGTGCTCAGCGGCGAGAGTTGGTGGTCAGCCATCAACCGCATTTCCGGCTTCAAATAGCAGCGGTACGGGCGAGTCGGATCGATTTGACCCCCGCCGACTTCGTGCCATTCGGAATTATGCCCATGTTCCCCTTCGTGGTTTTGCCCGATTAGCGGGCGGCAGCGTTCGGCTTGGGAGGGGGCTAAGACAATGAAGCGGATGCCTTCAGCGACTAAAACTTCGAGGGTGGCGTAGTCTACGGCGGTTTCGGCGAGCCACATTCCTTCGGGCTCGCGATCGAACCGGGAGCGAAAATCTGCGATCCCCCAGCGAATTTGGGTATATTTGTCTCGCTCGTTAGCGAGGGGCATGATGATGTGATTGTACACTTGGGCGATCGCGTTGCCGTGACCGTTGAGCCGCTGACAGCTTTTGCGATCGGCTTCCAGAATCCGCTGGTAGACTTCCGCGTCGTAGCGTTCGAGCCAGCTCATCAGGGTCGGCCCGATGTTGAAGCTCATATACTCGTAGTTATTGACGATCCCCGCCACTTCGCCCCGATCGTTGAGTATGCGGGCAAAGGCGTTCGGGCGGTAGCACTCGATGTCAATGCGTTCGTTCCAGTCGTGGGCTGGAGAGGCGCTGGCTTGGCGTTCGATCGCGTCCAGGTAAGGGTTTTCCCGGGGTGGCTGGTAAAAGTGACCGTGAACCGTCACGCACACCCCAGTTGCAGTCGCCGCACTGCTTTGGGTTGCAGCCGTTACGGTTGGCGAAGACAAAGGCAGCACATCGGATTGAGTAGTAGAAATCGAAACCATGCGATCGAATCCTCAAGTAGTTAAAGACAATAAAACCAGCCTATTTAGAAACTGAAACCTTACGCAGCAAGAGTTTCAGCTAGGCATCTGTTCGGGCTAAATTTTGGCAGATAAGTTTTGATACATTTGTAGTATTGCTAGCAAAGCATTCGTTCCAAGATGCCAACCGTCGATCCCTGGTTTGTTTGCCAATGCTTTGCTGTTGAAAGAGTTAAAAAAGGTAGCTTTTGCTGCTTTTTGGCACTTGCGACCCATTTCGGGTTCGTGCTTGCAGGGCTGCTCATTGAGATTTTGATTTACATTGCTGGATCTTAAAGTCTTATTCATTAAATAGCAAGTTTTCGCCGGAAAAATTTAAAATTTGGCGATAAATCTTGGCGATTGTGGATATCGGTTTAATGCCCGATCGATTTATAGAATAAGAGTTTAGCCAGAGTTTCGCATCATACTTTAGGTGCTTGTTACCTAAGTTCTGGAGAAGTTAGGCCGGTTGGGTTAGGGCGGGGCAGATTTGCTGCAAATGTACTTTCCAGAAGAGATGTAACACTGGTGCGGAGTCAAAAGACAACAAAAAAGCAAAACGGTAACTGTTATATTTTAACCCCTGAGAGGTATGTGGGGGCGGAGGCGGAGGCATTGGAGGATGAGGAGGGTTTGGACGAGAAGAGGCTGCATTTGACGGGGAAGTTGGAGAGGCAATTTGCCGAGAGTGGCAAGTTAGAGGCGATGATTCAAGAAAATCTGGCGAGGGTGGAGTTAGGGGAATTGAGGAATTGCTGAAGTCCAAGCCCTCCGATATCCTGAGAATTGCGACTCACCCAGCCGCGTTAAATGTGCGCGTTTTTGGTTCGGTTGCCAGGGGTGAAGCAACAGCAGATCGCGAGGTAGATTTTTTAGTAGAATTGGAACCAAAACGCACGTTTTAAGCAATATTAAAGAATATATTGAGCGGATTTAGTCTTACGAAATCTGGGAAAACACGCCGAAAGAATTGTAGAGGAGACAATCTAATGCCAGAACTGGGTTGATTTTTAGGCATCATCATTACGATGTACTATAACGACCACCCGCCCCCGCACTTTCATGCCCGCTACAATCAACAAAAAGCCATCATTGATATCGAAACCCTCTCAATCCTAGAAGGCGAACTTTCCCCACGCATCTTAGGATTAGTTGTAGAGTGGGCTGCCCTTCATCAAACAGAGCTCATGCAAAACTGGCAACTTGCCAGACTTCAAACACCATTAGAACCTATTGCCCCTTTGGAATAAACAATGCTCAAAGATATTAGCTCAGTTCAACCATTAGAAAACTATCAACTTTACCTCAAATTTGAAGATAACCAAGAGGGAGTAGTTGACATCAGCCAATTAATCGAATTCACCGGCATATTCGCCCCCCTGCAAGACTTGACTTACTTTAACCAAGTCAAACTCAATCCAGAATGGGGGACAATTTACTGGGAAAATGGAGCTGATTTAGACCCCGATGTTCTCTACTCCATTGTCACCAACCAACCGATACAAATCAAGGAAACCATAACCAACATGATGTAATTTTATCTACGAGCTAAAACCAAACAGGTTAACAAGAATAATCGCTACGTAAAAAGTGGACATCAACCAACAAAAAGAACAATTCAGCAACATCTACCTGCAAGCTGTCACCACCGTTGCCGGCTATTCCCTCTACAAACCATTCGTAGACGATGACAGCGTAGACTGGGGAGTAGCTGCGAAAGGCGGGACTGGCCCCATCAGAGCACCTCGCTAACTCCATCCGCTACCCCCTAAAGCTCAAAAACTACGACGACTTAAGAATGGATAACTTCGCCATTCCCCGAATTTTAGTTGTAGTTTTAATCCCCGAAACACCCGAAGACTGGTTAACCCAGTCCGAAACAGAACTCTGCATGAGAAGCTGCAGATATTGGAGCTCGCTGCGGGGAAAGCCAAAAACACAAAACACAAACGCTGTCACCGTCACCATCCCCAGAACCAACCAATTTACAGTCGCCGCCCTTCAGTCAATTATGGAGGGAATTAGCCAAGGAGTCCAACCATGAAATTCACCGTAAAAGATCGCCAAACTCTCGAAACCATCGAGCTAAATCAACTGAGAAATTACTTACAAACTCACGGCTGGCATGCAGACCAACCTTTTTTAGATAATGCCACACTTTGGCACAAACCAACAACCGACGGAGAAGAATTAGAAATATTGCTACCTAATCGGCAAAATCTCCGAGATTATGGAGCGCGTATCAGCAGCGTAATTCAAACCCTAGAAAACGCCGAAAATCGCCCTCAAATTGAAATTTTAAGCGAACTACTTACCCGCATTCCCAACACGATAATTCAGGGAATAGTTATGCAAATTCACACCCCAAATACCCAAAAATTAAGTGGCGAAATTACTCTCATCGGTCTTGTAGTTGCCAAATTGCAGAAAATTCAAACTTCACTCGCCGACAAAGATTATATCCTGGCGATTAAAGCTTATCAAGAACGCTTACCGATTCTCTGTAGCGGTGACTTAATCAAAGACAACAATATCAAAGACAACAATGCCTTCATCCTCAAAAACCCCCACAACTTAACCCTCGATGAATCGTGGTAAAACTAACAGATTTTGTCGAAATCTATATTAAACACCTTTCAAACAGATATCAAGTTCCCTAGCAAAGGCCTCCGGCGCATCCAGCATCAGCCAGTGTCCAGTATCGGGTAGCGTACTTGTCGTCAGTGTGGGACGGAGGATGTGGAGGCTGAAGGGAAAAGTGTTTGAGGGAGCAATAATCGCGTGGGCCCGCGTTCCAGGGGCTGCTAGGTAGCGATCGAGATTATCAACAGCATCAAAGGCAAACATCCCGCGAGACATTCCAGACAGGCAATCCTGTGGAGTCGCCGCCAAGCAAGCGAGAATCCGATCGCGCGTATGGGCCCTGCTTCCTGTCAGCGCCTCATTGAAACTGGTTTCCACAGCCGCCCGCCAATCATCCGTCTCCAGAGCCCTCTGGTAGGGGACGATGCGTGCCTCGTGCACATCTGCAGGCACCTTGGTAAAATCTCCAGGTGGGTCTGCCAGAATCAACTGCGCGATGCGGTGCGGGGCGCTGGCTGCTGTGGCGAGGGCAATACAAGCACCGAAACTGTGCCCGACGATCGCCACTCGATCGAGTCCCAGCCCATCGAGCACCGCGAAAACATCCGCTGCACAGGAGGCGGGCGCATAGTTGCCGTCCTCCGGCGGTGCAGAATCACCGTGTCCCCGCATATCAAGGGCGATCGCGCGTCGGGTACGGGCGACATGGGCAAGCTGCGCCTCCCAGATGCTCGCAGAAACCGTCATACCGTGCACGAACACCACCGGCAGCGACTCGGATTCCGCAGCGGTGACAGGGGGGCTGGCTTCGATGATGTGAATAGTGCCGATCGGTCCTTTGATATTTGTCGATCGCATAAAAACTTCTCCTAAGTTTTATAATCCTAGACGCACGGGTAGTCAGAAACCGGATTTTTCGCAAAAATACTCGGTTATATCAAATCCGTTAACATCGGAATTATTATCTCTCTCTTCTCTTTCTCTGTGTCCTCTGTGCCCTCTGTGGTTTAATCATTCCGATACAACCGGAATTGATATTAGAGCATCGCAGAAAAGGTAAAAACCCGGTTTCTTTGGTTGGGACGGGTAAGTCAGGTTTCAATTTCCTCATTTTACACAACCAATTTTACATCTGTTACTCCTTGGCGCAATTCATACTGTCCTTTTACCCAAAATTGTTTAATTTTTTCACCCAAAAACGGAGCAGCTTGCATCATCAATAAACGCAATAATCCATTTTTTCGCAGTTGTTCGCCTTTCCACGCTTCTTGTGCTTGCAGTTGTTGGGCGCGAATAATTTCCGGTTCGCGTTCTGCCTGAATCCGCGATAATGCTAAGTCAATATCCTCGGAATTAGCCCCTGCTTTCAATAAAGGTACAAGGTGATTGGCGGCAACAATTACATCGCGGAACGCCATGTTAATTCCTTGAGCGCGAACCGGAGACATCGGATGTGCCGCATCCCCCAAAAGTATGATTCCTGGTCGATGCCAGCGCGGACAGCGACCAACCACAACAGATAATCGCATCGGAGATTCGATCGTATCGGCACAGTTGCGGAAATGTTCAGCCATCCACGCAGGCGATCGCGATGCGAAAGTTTCTGCCCAGTCTGTGTGTTTCCAATCAGTTTTGTCATCGGCAGATAGCACCCAAGCCAGATGAAGTTTTCCTGATTCTGCCCCGTGAAAGACACTGAATCCGCTACCGCCATTCAGGATGGAATAAAATACATTATCCGCCACAAACCGAGGATGAGCGGCAAGTTTAAACCACAGAACATCTATACTATTCGGCTGTTTTACTAACTCTAATTCTGCACGTTGTCGTACAACCGAGTTTCTACCATCTGTGCCAATCACAAGTGCAGCAGGAATCTCTCGCCCATCTCCTAGCTTTACACCCGCAATGCGATCGTTGTTGTACAGTAAATCTTTGACCGGCACACCTGAGATAAATTCAAACTCTGGATGCAATTGAGCTTCTACAATTAGTGTTTCTAGCAAAGGCGGTTGTGATACCAGTGTACAAGGTCGATTTGACCCCATTGGTTCATCAACTCGAAATAGTTGTCGATCGCCCACAATGAACTCCCAGGCATCAATTTGTCGGTGTGGAACACCTTCTAGCATTGTGGATAAGCCCATTTGTGCGATCGCATCCAATCCGCTGGGCATTAACCCTTCACCGCGAAACACTCGATACGAATCTTTTGCAGCCTCAACCAACGTTACAGCAATACCTCGTTTCACCAGCAGCAAACTAAGTGCCGCACCAGTTGGCCCCGATCCCACAATTACAACTTGTGTCATTTGGTATTTTCCATTGCTTGTTGCGGATATTGAGATGCGAACAGAGGTGGTTAAAGGGTGCGCGACAATCTATTAGACATCTCCCATAATTATTGTGGAACAGGCATCCTTCCTGTTCAAAACCTGCTTTTTTGGAGAAGTTTCTTAATCCCAGCTATTTTTGGAGTGCTTGCCGAAAAGTCTTAATCGCATCAACATGATTCACCATATTGATGCAACGCAACAACAAATCCAAATCGATTCCTTTCACTTCCTCACTACTGGAAACCTTTTCATAATGAAGTGTATTGCCCTCTCCCCGGAGGTGATAAACCTCTAACAATCCATCTTCCCACAACCACACTTCAGGAATTTTCAGCCGCTTGTATGCCTCCAGCTTGTCGATCCCGCCACTGGAAAACACGATCTCGATCGCCAGATCGGGTAGCCTGCGACCAGGAGCAAGTTTATAAGATTCATCCGCCTCTCGCTTGACTTTTCCGGTTTCACTTTCCAGAGTCATTGAGCCAGTTGGAGTAAAGTCAAACCCCGCCATCAGCAGGTACAGTTCCACCAATGCACCAATTCTTGCTTTAACAATTTCGTGGGGTTCTCCCGGCATTAGTTTAATCTCCAAAACTCCATCCAGGAAAGACAGTCGATATCCTGGACGGTCTAACAATTGCTCAACTGCTTTGAACTCTCTCCAAGTGAGTCCGTCAAACAGAAGGGGTGATTCTTTTCTGGGTGGTGCGATGATTGCTGCAGTCATTTGATTCTCCAGTCTATTTCCAGATGAGAAACGATCGGGTTTGAAGGGCGATTTGTTTATTATAACTTTAAGTAGCTTTCTCCACTGTAAATCCGATTTCTTGCCCGTAGGATAGTTCCAGCGTGTGACAAGCGAATTTCAAAGGTGGTACCCGCCACGTGATTTATCCGTGGAATCAATCCCAAATCGAAAATCGAAAATCAGTATCCGCTCAATAAGTAGGGGTAGCAGAGAAAAAAAGTAAGCAGAGTAAAAAAAGTGTTATAAAATAGGACACATG
>NZ_JAUBPB010000059.1:0-45045 GCF_036700545.1 Microcoleus sp. SVA1B4 | reverse complement strand
AATACTTGGGCTGATGTCATCAACCGCGCTAACTTGGGTATGGAAGTAATGCACGAGCGCAATGCTCACAACTTCCCGCTTGACTTGGCTGCTGGTGAAACAACTCCCGTAGCAATGGTTGCTCCTTCTATCAATGGCTAAGTTTTAGTCTGAGATTAACAAAAAGCGCTCCTAGAAATAGGGGCGCTTTTTGTTTGGAAAAAAAGATTTTTTAGAGGCTTTATTCACATATCTAGTTAGGTAAAATAAGCGTTATAACTGGCATTTTGCACCATTGTTAATCAGCCTTTCACGGGCGGGTTCTCCTGCCAAACCCATACTCGCCACAAGAAAATCTACTCTTTGTAGAACAGGTCGGACAGCCTGTTAAGCGAGAGGGATGCAAGATGTGAGTTATAAATTTTGTAGTGAGGACTTCAGCGCGATCGAGTTTTATGATGACTTCCGCCCTCACTATAAACCAATTTTATTCTGGTTGTTCGAGCAGACATAATATGATTAACGACTAATAACTAATAACTAATAACTAATGAGTGATGACTATCGAGTTCGATCGTTCCGATGCAGCCGGAAGCGAGATTAGCGGTAAGGATTCAATGCACAAATGGCTTTCGGTGGTGGGGATTGGCGAAGATGGACTTTCAGGGCTGGGCCCGATCGCCTCTACCCTCCTCTCTCGATCTCAAGTCGTTGTCGGCGGTGCCCGTCACCTAGCCATGCTACCAACCGACGACACCCGCGAAAAATTGGTTTGGGCTTCGCCGCTACAAGCAACAGTCGATGAAATCATCCGCCGCCGAGGACAGTCTGTGTGCGTGCTCGCAAGCGGCGATCCGATGTGTCACGGAATTGGGGTAACACTGTCGCGCCAGATTCCCATTTCAGAAATGACTGTGATTCCCGCTGCATCGGCTTTTAGTCTTGCTTGCGCCCGTTTGGGTTGGGCTTTGGCGGATGTTGAGACTTTCAGTTTGACAAATCGCCCGATCGCATCGATCGCCCTTGCTTTGTCGCCGGGAGCGCGCTTGCTGGTGTTGAGCGCTGACAGACACACGCCGGGAAAGGTGGCAGAATTGTTGACACAGCGGGGGTTTGGCAGCAGTTTGATGACCGTGTTCGAGCGGATGGGGTCGGGATCGGAACGGCGGATAGAGGGGGTAGCAGCAGCCTGGAATGCAGCGGATTTGGCTGATTTGAACACGATCGCGATCGCAGTTGCAGCCGATCGCGAAACTGTGATTTTCCCTCGTACCTCCGGTTTGCCGGATGCTGGTTATCGCCACGACGGACAACTTACCAAGCGGGAGGTTAGAGCCGTTACTCTGTCAACGTTAGCGCCGATTCCCAGAGAGTTGCTTTGGGATGTGGGGGCGGGCTGTGGCTCGATCGCGATCGAATGGATGCGGAGTCATCCTCGGTGCAGGGCGATCGCGATCGAACGCCACCCAACTCGACTGCAATACATCGCCGAAAATGCCTCGACTTTCGGCGTTCCCGAACTCGAAATCGTGGCGGGAGAAGCGCCGGAAGCCCTGACAAATTTGCCTCAACCGAATGCTATTTTCATCGGCGGCGGTGTCACCGCAGAATCTGTGCTGGAAACTTGCTGGAATGCTTTAGGTGAAGGCGGCCGATTAGTTGTTAATGCGGTGACAGTTGAGAGCGAGTTTAAAGTTTTGCAATGGCACGATCGTTATGGCGGGGAACTGATTAGAATTGGGATTCAGCGAGTAGGGGCGATCGGTTCTTTTCAGGGTTGGAAGCCGCTTGCACCGGTGACTCAGTGGGCGGTAGTTAAGGGGTAATACCAGTTCTGATGGGATCGGAATGATTTAACCACAGAGTACGCAGAGAACACAGAGGAAGAGATGAGAGATATGAATCATTCTGATGAAGAGTGGATTTGATATAAAAGGCGAGGGATCTTTTTCTAATAAAGCTATAATCAATAAGATCCTCTGAAATGAGAGTGATAATGCCAGACGAATCATCTGTAGATCCTGATTTAGATCGACTGTTTGAAGACTATTCCAATACTGAAGTTATCGAACTACAGCAATATTTGTCTGAATGGGATAGAGGAACTTATCGAACTGTGGCCCAAAGTGTGTTAGACCATTCACAAAGAAAAGGATTTGATCCACTCAAATATCTGCGTAAGGCACACAACTTCCACACCAGAGGTGCTGTAAGAGTTCCTCGCACGGGATATCGGCAGGATGGAGCCGCTGTTTACCGAAAGGGCTATGAGTTTTTAATTGTGCGACCTGACCAGTATGGTGTTGAGAAAATCGTGACTTATGGCATTAATGAGGAATAGCGATATGGCACAATTTCTGAACAAATTAGCGATTCAGCAAGATATTATTGTGCAACTTTTGGCACAGTTGACAGTTGACTATCAAAACACTAAATTAGAGCGCAAAGAGATATCTCAGAGGTATCTTGGTTCTGAGGAATATTTTTCGTTTCTGGAGGAGCTTGAGTTAGTAACAGTAAGTATTCGCGGTTATGCTAGTCAGATTGAGGAGCGCGCAGAGGTTGAGAATCGCGAGCAAGCGATCGCAAATTTACATCAGCTTAGGGTGTTCGATCGTTCTGCGATTGCTGAGTTTTATGCTGAAACGCGATCGGGCTATCTTCAAATGCGGTCTTATATCCGAATGCTAGACTATTTGCGGTTGCTGGTTTTGGAGTATTTGCAAATGGAAGAGCGATAGATTAGCGCAATAGCTAGGAGACTGAAATACAGTCATTTTTCAATCTGCCTCGGCTTATTTTCCCTAAAACTGGAATTTAAGGACTTTTGCGCGATCGGCGGGGGCAAGTTCGCGCCAGTATTGTAGGAGGATTTCTTCGGGAGGCATGGAAACTTTTTGGGAGTAATTCTATAATTTATTTTCCTCTTTTACAATCGATCGGGTCAATGCCATTGGCGATAATAATCTAGTTTATTCCCATAGTCTTTGAACAGCATAAGCATCAAACACTTCATCACGGCTGACTAAAACTAAAGCATGATTAATGGATTGGGCAATTAAAATGCGATCGAATGGATCGCGATGGTGGAATGGTAGGCTGCGAACCTGTACAGTATCCCCAAAGGAAATTGGCAGTAATAAGATGCCAGCAGCAGGTAACTGAGGTTCGATGTCTGCATAGTCTGCTTGCAGTGTCAATTTACCAATGCTGATTTTGATGGCAATTTCCCAAAGAGTGGCAATACTCAAATAGACTATATCGGCGGATTCAATCTGCTCCTTCAAGGTAACTGATAGGTTAGGAGCATTTTCTGAAAACCAAATAAAAGTGTGAGTATCGAGGAGCAATGCACTCATTCCATATACTCCTGGAAATCCTCTAATGGTGGATCAAAATCATCAGCAAGCGGTAAGACAAACGTGCCTTTCATCATCCCGGCTTGACGTTTCTTTTGAGGAGGATTTACGGCAACCTCATTATTTGCATTATTTGCATATTTTGCGGCCAAGAATTCTACATAGTGCAAAACTTCCTGTTTCAGGGAATCTGGCAACTTGACCAGGGTTTCTAGGATGGTGGTTTCTAGCATTAGATAACCTCTTGCTGGATAAGCTCATGATAACAAGCGCAACGCTCTAAAGTTCTGCCAGGTGCCAGAAAGTCATCCCATTTTCAGTATGACTGAGCAAAATACCCAAATCTTCGAGGCTTTCTAAACAGTCGAGAATGACTTTTTGTTTGCGATTGGCACCTTTGAAATGGGCGGTGACTTGGGTGGCTGTCCATTCGCCGCTTTGGGTGCGAAATAAGTCGCGGATGGCCCAAAGTTGCTCTTTGAGGGTTTTGGGGAAAGGTTGTTGTTCCGTGGGGGCGATCGAGGTTTCGGTTTGCGTGGTGATACCTGCAAGGGATGGTTGCACGTAGGTTTCGCCGGGGGCTTGGTAGTCGGGACGCAGCCAGCGAATGAGTCCGTTGCGTTCTTCCTCGGCGCGTTGGGCGTTGAGGGTGACGAGGTTTTCCAGGATTTGGTCGTCGGTGAGGGTGGGTTCCCAACCATAGGCGGCAAATACGGCGGCATCGAGTTCGTCGTGGATTTGTTTGAGGGTGGAGACTAGGGCTTTTTGCTTGAAGGCTTTGTCTTTGTCGTCGAGGGGTTCGCCTTGGCGGAGTTTTTCGAGGAGGTTGTACATCCCGGTGATGGTGACTTCGGGGTGAGTGGTTTGGACTCGTTTGCGGTGGCTGTCGAGGCGTTCTCCGAGTTCGCGGATGGTTTGTTTTTGGGTATCGGTGGGAGTGGGGAAGGGGAAGGGGTCGAAGACAATTGACGGTTTCCATCGCAAATCATTTCCCTTGCCCATTCGCGGTGCAATCTTTTTAAGCCACTTTTGATGTACTAAGGATTCTAAAATGCCTAAAATCCAGGCATCATCTGATGCGACTGTGTAAAGCTGAACATCCGGCAAAACATCACTATCAACAAAAAAGAATGGCTTAAATTTAGAAGTGTCTGGCGTGACAATAAATCGATTCAAATTGTTGACAGCTTTTCTTAATCCAGGTCTTTTCTCGCCAAAAAGCCACCAATTATCCCGATTTGATTTTCTATTTTGCTGATCTCGAAATGGCTTAACTGTTGTTAGAAGCCTTTGGAATAATAGAGGAAACTGTTGAGAGGCTTCATCTTTAGATAGACCGAAAAAATCAATAATCCACTTTTTATGAAAACTTTGAACTAAATCTCTACCAATCGCATACGATCTGATGACTGACGGCAAATTCTGCTTGTCTAAATCAAGCTGTTGGAAATCATGTTCTTCAATTCTAAACCCTGTGCCTAATGGAATAACACCCTGAAATGAGATTCCATCATTTGATTTTAACGGTTTCATTTTGACTGTATCACGGCCAATAGTCAAATCAGAATTAATCAATCCCTTAATTACCTCAAATTTTAAAATTTCATTTTCATTGTCTCCCTGAGATTCATACTTGACTTTCATCAAAAGGCCTGAAATTGACGGTTCGGGTGTCACGACAGTCATAGCAATACGTACAGCAGCACCATCTTTACTATCTGTCCAAGGATGATCGGCAATAGCAAAGTAAAGAGATATTTCTTTGTCGCCGACATACTGATCTAGAACTTTCCTATTGAATGATTGAACAATACTGTTTGTTGTAATAAAGCCAAACCTTTGAATTTTCTTCGACTTGGCAAGATTTGCTGCCTTCTCCCACCAGTACATTACAAAGTCAACCGTATCTGACAAGTTTTGGTAAGTCTTCCTCAAGCATTCAACATACCCGTCATCAAGGCTCTCACGCATTCTCTTATTCCCAATAAACGGCGGATTCGACACAATATAATCTGCCTTTTGCCACTGGGCCGCCCTCGGATTAAAATACCGATAAATCGTTACTTTGTCTGTAGGATCGGGAATATCTTCCCCCGTCACCGGACTCTTCATCATCCGTCCGCCCCAGCGAGTTCTCACCTTCCCCGCCGCATCCACATCCGGTTCTATTCCGTCATAGGCCAACACCGCATCCCGGCATTCAATATTGTTGTACTCGCGCAACACAGGTTCGATCGGCGGAATGTCGCCAAACCGCCGAAAATGCCACTGCAAATACCCAATCCAAATCACCAAATCTGCGATCGCCACCGCCCGTGGATTGATCTCAATTCCCAAAAACTGACTCGGATTAACTTGAGCAATATCTAACAGCAACTGCGCCGATCCGGTGACATCCTCCAAGCGTCGCAACACCTCCGATTCCAACCCCTTCAACAAATCCAATGTCACATACAGGAAATTACCAGATCCGCACGCCGGATCGAGAATCTTCACCTGTTGTAACTCCGTCAGAAATGCCTCTAAAACTGATATCGCCTTTTTCCTTTGATTTGCAGTCGGTTCCGATTCCCCCGCGTTGAGCAACTGTTTAACCTCCGCTTGTACCGCAATCCAGCGATCGCCCAAAGGCTCCATCACCACAGGCTTTACCAACCTTTCCACATACGATCGCGGCGTATAATGAGCCCCCAACTTACTACGTTCCCTCGAATCCAGCGCCCTTTCCAACAACGTCCCAAAAATCGCCGGTTCCACATTGCACCAATCCCGCTTCGCCGCCTGCAACAAAACTTCCAACTGCGCCTTTGTCAACGCAAACGCCTGCGACTCGGCAAACAATCCCCCATTAAACCGCAACAGTTTGCCATGAAAACCAAAACTCGTCCCCTCATTCATCGCCTCCCACAGCGCCTCTACCTCCGGCTTAAACATCTTCGGGTTGAGAATCCATCGCGTTTCCAGCGCCTGCGTAAACAAATGTTCCTTCAGCAACCCCACATCCTCAGCAAACATGGTGAAAATACAGCGCATCAAAAACTGGGCGACTTGCTGCGGATCGACATTCGCCTCCATCCGCTTCGCCAACTCTGCCAAATCTGCCGCCACTTCCCGCGTCACCCGCGCCGCAATTTTCTCTGGGTTGCGCTGTTGGGGATTGCTAAAAATATCGACAAACAAATCGAAAACATCGGCTTTCCGCAACTCGATTAGCCCGATTTCTCGCCGCGCCCCATAGCCGCCATAATCGCCGCTAAACCCCATCCATAATTCAAAATGATCGCCAATATCGCAAGTTAACAAAAACGGCGGTTTGCTGCTGAGACTGCGGGTATAGGCAACTGCCTGCACAAACGCTTTTTCCATCTCTCGCAAATAGGTATTTGTCCCCCGCTTTGCCGTTCCCTTTTTGCTCGTTGTTCCGCCCTGTTTTGCCTCTATCAAAAAATGCTCGGCTTTGTAAAAATCAACAAACCCCGGAGTTACTTTGCCGCTGGGGTGAAAAATTTTGACATCCTTATCAAAGCAGTAGGGATCGTTGGGAATTCTGCCTTTATCAAAAGGGCGATCGACTCCCAGCGCATCGCACATTTCGGCAAAAAACAACTGGTAGTTTGCCCGTTCGTTACCGCTAGAACCTGCCCAGCGTGTGATGAATGTTTCGACTCGCGTGCGATCGGTCTCATTCATGTTTCAACCCTGCTGCTTGCTTTTTCCTGATTCTATACTTCGATCGGTTTGAATTGGCGATTTATCTTGCGATTTTGCTTTATAGCAACCCGGCGGTTAGGACGCTTTACTATTGATATTTGCTATAATATACTTGACGATATTCCTAGATACAGGCGGAGTCAAAAACCCGGTTTCTGCCTTAAAGTCGATCGTTCACAACGAAGATTTTGCTTGGCAACCCGGTTTTTATGGCTTTAGTGCTTCAAAAATACCTCAATAAATCTATGAAAATTAGAGCGATCGTACATCCTGCAGAAGAAGGTGGCTATTGGGCAGAAGTTCCAGCGCTTCCCGGCTGCATTACCGAAGGAGAAACGATAGAAGAAGTAATAATTAATTTAAAAGATGCTATTGAAGGTTGGCTCGAAGTTGCTAATAGTCGTGAAGCAATTGCCTCCACAGATAGAGTTGTGGAAATTGCTGTATGAAATCTATTTCTGGCAAGCGACTTTGCAAAATAGTAGAGCATAAAGGTTGGGTTTTGAAAAGAGTTACCGGCAGTCATCATATCTATGAAAACCCGGAACTAGAACAAATTTTGTCAATTCCTGTTCACCGAAATCAAGATTTGAAAGTTGGAACCTTGAGAGCCTTAATGAAAATAGCTCAGCTATCTGAGGAAGATTTACAAAGTTTTTCTTAAGTATAGCAGGTTTCATAAAAATCAGGAATTACGTAATTTCTCAAACAAATAGGTTGGGTTTAACACAAGTAACCCAACCTATTAATTAAATGAGACTTAAGAGTTTAGCCTTGATTCACAACAGTCGGTTTTAAACTTTCCTGTGACTTCGATCGATCTAAACCATTTTGCACTTCCACAGATTCCTTAATCGGTTTCCGGGCTTCAATTAAACTCAAAGCTTTGTTGACACCTTCAGGTAAAATTACTACCAAACTGCCGGCCGGCGCCTCGTCTAAAGCCTTGTTAACGGCCGTTGTTTCGTCGAGAATCAACTCGTATTCAACTTGAGATTTGTTTGCGGTTCCGGCAGAAATCGCCTCGGCAATTCCCTGGCAAATTAACTTTGCCACAACACCGGGTTCTCGGCCGCGCCTGTCAATATCTTCTTTGACAATGATACGATCGAACATCTCGGCCGAAAGTTTGCCCAGCGTGACAAAATCTTCATCTCGCCGGTCTCCGGGGGCACCTACTACCCCGATCCGCCGTCCCGGCCAATTCAACACGAAACTGCCCAAAGCTTTGTAGCTGTGGGGGTTGTGGGCGTAGTCGAGTAAAGCGTGATAGCTGCCCAAATTAAACAAATTCATCCTTCCGGGAGTTTGACCGACGGATGCTTGGAAGCTTGACAAAGCAGCGCGAATATCTTCTATTTTCAATCCTTGGGCAAAAGCCGCCAAACAAGCTGCTAAAGCATTAGCAATCATAAACGGCGCCCGCCCGCCCATCGTCAGCGGCACGTTCACAGCCTGCTCAATTCTCAGCGTCCAATCGCCTTTTAAGATCGACAAGTACCCGTTTTCGTAAATCGCTGCCAGCCCGCCCGCCGCGGTATGTTTGGCAACCAGTTCGTTGTCCGGGTTCATGGAAAAATATGCAATTTGAGCCTTGACACGCTGCGCCATTTGTGATACTAGCGGATCGTCTGCATTCAAAACTGCATAGCCTTTGGGCATTACCGACTCGACGAGGACGCTCTTGAGTTTGGCAAGTTGTTCCACGGTGTCGATGTCGCCAATGCCCAAGTGATCGGCTGCGACGTTCAAGACGACGCCGACATCGCACTGATCGAAGCCGAGGCCCGATCGCAAAATTCCGCCTCTGGCAGTTTCCAACACGGCCACTTCCACCGTCGGATCGGACAAAATCAATTGAGCACTCTGGGGCCCGGTATTGTCTCCGGTTTCGACCAAATAATCGCCGATGTAAGTGCCGTCGGTAGTTGTATAGCCGGTAATCTGACCTGTCTGCTTGACAATGTGGGCTAGCAGGCGAGTGGTTGTCGTTTTGCCGTTGGTTCCCGTTACCGCTAAAATTGGCACCCGGCTGGGTTGAGGCGAGGGGAATAGCATATCGAAGACGGCGCCGGCGACGTTGCGGGGTAAACCTTGACTTGGGGCGACGTGCATTCTGAAACCCGGTGCTGCGTTGACTTCGACGATGACGCCGTTGACATCGCGCAGGGGTTGGGAAATGTCGGGAGTTACTACGTCAATGCCGGCGATGTCCAAACCGATAATTTTGGCGACTCTGGAAAACAGCCAGACGTTTTCTGGGTGGATTTCGTCGGTGCGATCGACTGCAATGCCACCGGTACTCAAGTTTGCTGTCGCGCGCAAAAATACTCTTTCGCCGGCGGGCACTACGGAGTCCATCGCGTATCCTTGTTTTTGCAGCAAATCCAGGGACAATTTGTCGATCGTGATCCGGGTGAGCACGTTGTCGTGTCCGTCTCCTCGCTGCGGGTCGCGGTTTACTTCTTCAATAAGCTGTTCTACTGTAGACTTGCCGTTACCTACGACGTTAGCGGGTACTCGTTCTGCGACTGCTATGACTTGCCCGTTGACTACCAATACTCGGTGATCGCGGCCGACGTAATAGCGCTCGACAATGACGCTTTTTGTTTTTGATGCTGCGCTGGCTAAGTCGTAGGCTTCTTCTGCTGCTTCCCAGGAATTGATGTCGATCGTAATGCCGCGGCCGTGGTTGCCGTCTAGGGGTTTGAGGACGATCGGAAAACCGCCGACATCTTCGATCGCCCCGCGCAATTCGTCCAAATAATGAATCACCGTCCCTCTGGGAACCGGCACGCCTGCGCTAGCGAGGATATTTTTGGTACCTTCCTTGTCACAGGCAAGTTCTACCCCCAAAACTCCCGTCCGGTTGCTCAGAGTTGCCTGAATCCGCTTTTGGTGAACCCCGTAGCCGAGTTGAATCATAAACCGGGCGCTCAAAGGTATCCAAGGAATGCCGCGCGCTTCTGCTTCCTTAATCAGTGTTTCCGTGCTCGGCCCCAGGGCCGCCGACGCAGCAAACTCTTTGAGGTCTCTCAAATCTTGGACTAATTCGGCTGCTGGATAAGTGCCTGTATCGGCAATACTTTGGCACATCCGCACGCCCGCCCGGGCTGCATAGCGACCGGCTTGTTCGTTTTGATACTCGATTACTACTTGGTAAATACCTGGGGTCGCAGTCTCGCGGGTACGGCCGAACCCGACCGGCATTCCTGCCATTTCCTGAAGTTCGAGGGCGACGTGTTCGATTACGTGTCCCATCATTGTGCCTTCTCTGACCCGTTGCAGGAATCCTCCCTGATGGCCTGGAGAACAGTGATGGTCGTTCAAACTCGGAAGTGCGGCGATCAACCCTTCATAGAATCCAGGAATTTCCGCTGTGGTTTTATCTGCCCACTCCTCTAAATCCAGACGCATCAGGACGAGTTTCTGGCGTCTGATGCTCCAGTAGTTGGGGCCGCGTAATGTCTGGATTTTAAGTATTTTCATGGCAGTTAGAGGGGTATGGGGCGCGAAATCTTATAGATAATTGGAGCATTTATTCAATTTCGATCTAGATTGCTCGATCGACTGTTCGCTGCGAACAGTTTGGGAGTGAATTTCCAGTTATGGGCTACCCAATTTAAAATTCATGCCCCTGCGATCGGCTAAAAACTACAGGTACATGGCTAGCAAAAACTCAAAGCCTGAAGCTAGAATTTTCTGTGGTTCGGTCTCCTGGGGTCAGACCGTGGCTGCTTCGGCATCTATTCTATTGTTGTATCCATGATTCGGCCGGAATGCCGCCTAATTTCTGCCGAATCAATGACAAGAGATGTTCTACCTTAGTTGGCTGTGCGGCATTCGGGGGGCCAGCCAGACTCGGAACACGCTCCCGATGGCATGGGTTTGCCTTGGGGCATATTGTAGCAATCTCCGTGACACAGAACGTGCAAGCGCATATTGAACAGACTTAAGGGTTCTGTCGCTCCTACCATAGATTCATTGGTATAAAAATTTTCCCTAGAATCAACAATAGTCACAGTGCCTTTACCGAGAATTTTCATAGTATCGTCTCCCTCAAACAAGGCGCAGGTGTCTTCGTCAATACCAATAGCGATGCGATCGGGATGACAAGCCACAGCCGACAGCAAGCGAGCCATGCGATTGCGGTTGTGAAAATGCTGGTCTACGATGATCTCAGGAATAATGTTAAGTCCGTTTGCCATGTCTACTAAAGAGCGGTTCGGCGGGGCGCCACTCCCACCGCCTGCAATCATGTGATATCCCATCACCGCAGCACCCGCGCTGGTGCCAGCGAGGGTAATCTTGCCTTCGAGAGTTTCTTTGCGAATTTTCTCCATCAGCGGGGTGTCCGCCAGGAGCCCACAAAGCCGCAGTTGGTCGCCCCCTGTGATGAATACGCCCGTACAGTCTTCTAAGTAATCTTTCCAGACGGGGTTTTCGCCTTGTTCGCGTTCGCGGATGTCTACTACTTTGACTGCGCTAACGCCCATTTCGTCAAATATTGTGCGGTAGCGGTTGCTAATTCCTTCGGGATCTCGCGAAGCGCACGGAACGATCGCCAGCCGAGCGTTTGCACCCCCAGCACGGCAAAAAAAGGTGTTCAGAATCTCTCGCCCGTGAACTTTGTCTTCGGCTCCCCCGATGACCATAATCGAGGTTTTTGTGCGCGGGGGAATATTGTGTTCAAGGGCTTGAGATGTCAACTGCTGCATGGTGTGTCTTCCTCTGTTGGATGTGAAATTCAATTTTGCCGTGGCTGTGGGTAGAATGGGGCTTTTTAAGAATAAATATTTTTTGGTGCCAGCGAGGTGCGATCGGCGATCGCGCGATCCCGCAGTTGTTTGGGGGCGAGTTTACTTGCAGTCGCTGTCATGAAAAACAGATTATTTTTGTACAAAACCGGCCCGCCGACAAAGGAAGAGAATTTAACTTGCCAAAATTTTCAGAAATTATAAGAAATTATAAAGAATAAAGCAATTACTGAAAACTGAACTCCCCCTAAAGGTCAAACTAGAGGTGATGTATCAATGAAATTCCAATAATTGTGCGATTTGACGTTGTTACCCTATTTCCAGAATTTTTCCGGGCTCCCCTAGAGTCGGGACTGATGGGCAAAGCCTTAGCTAAAAAGATTGCTGAGGTGAATTTTGTCAATCCCCGCGATTTTACCACAGACAAGCACCAGCGAGTCGATGATGAGCCTTACGGGGGCGGAGTGGGGATGCTGATGAAACCGGAACCGATTTTTGCTGCGGTGGAGTCGCTGCCGGTTTTGCCACGGCGGGAGGTGATTTTGCTGACTCCCCAGGGGGAACCGATGCAGCAGGCGATGTTTCGGGAGTTGGCTGCCGATCGCGATCAGTTGGTATTGATTTGCGGTCATTATGAAGGTGTGGACGATCGAGTCCTGCATTTAGTCACTCGCGAGGTATCGTTGGGCGACTTTGTTCTCACGGGAGGCGAAATTCCAGCTTTGGCTTTGATTAATGGGGTTTTGCGATTGCTGCGGGGAACTGTGGCCAAGGAAGATTCGCTAAAGTTTGAGAGTTTTGAGGACGGACTTTTGGATTATCCGCAGTACACTCGACCGGCGGATTTTCGGGGATTGAAGGTGCCCGACGTGTTGCTGTCTGGTAATCACGCAGAAATTGCTCGCTGGCGCAGGGAACAGCAAATTGAAAGAACTCGATCGCGCAGGCTGGATTTGTACGATCGGTGGTTGCAGGAGAGGGAAGAATAGGAGAAAGGGCGATCGCACGAGTGGTCAATCGATTTTAGATTTTCGATTTTCGATTGACTTGCGCGAGATAAATGCGGGGGACGCAAGGATTTTTGATTTTCGATTTGGGATTGATTCCACGGATAAATCACGTGGCGGATACCACCTTTGAAATTCATGGTCAGAAACCGGGTTTTTTGCGGTAATACTTCGTGGTAGTCCACAGATTCGGTAAAAAACCCGGTTTCTTTGGTCTTGATGCGTAAATCTCGTATATTTAAGAGCCTAATAAATTTTGGATTCGCGTTTGTAAGTCTTTGAGTTCAGGAGAGCACTCATCGAGAAGTCCCCATATTTTTCTAGCGTTTCCAGCATTAACCCTTCTCTCCCCTCCACAAGCTTTAGGATTGCCATAGCTGCTAAGGAAATCAGCAAAAAAAAATATTTAACACTCGGCTCTGCCTTAAAAAATAAATTCACTTATCTCCCTGAAAATATGAAATAATTGTCTTCTACTATACTTACCCAACCTTCCTTTTACATGAACATCCGCATCGGCAATGGCTACGACATTCACTGCTTAGTTCCCGATCGTCCTCTCATCCTAGGCGGTGTCAATATTCCCCACGAATTAGGCTTACTCGGCCACAGCGACGCCGACGTACTTACCCACGCTATCATGGACGCGATGCTCGGAGCTCTCAGTTTAGGAGATATCGGGCTGTATTTCCCGCCAACTGACCCGAAATGGAAGGGTGCGGATAGTCTCGTATTGCTGGCACAAGTCAATCAGTTAATATTAGATAAAGGCTGGGAAATCGGCAATATTGATTCGGTGGTGGTGGCAGAACGTCCAAAGCTGAAACCGCATATTGAGCAAATGCGCGATCGGCTTTCTGCTGTCCTACAATTGAAACCAGACCAAATCGGCATCAAAGCTACTACCAACGAAAAGCTAGGCCCCGTTGGGAGAGAAGAAGGAATCGCAGCTTACGCTGTAGTTTTGTTAGTGCTAAAATAGAACTTTAATCTACGTTTTAGGAAGACCAAAACCATGCAAACTGAAACCTTGGATTTAGAGTTACCCATTGACGCGGATATTATCGCATTGGATAAGGACGATCGGGTAGTCGTGCTAATCGAAGTTAAAATTATTGAAGCTCAAGAACCAGCAGCAAAGCAAAGGATTGCTGACTACATGATATCTTGGATGAAAGCTGCGTTAGCGAAGATATCCGAGCAGCGCACACTCATTCCCTATGCGATGTTTGTTGACACCGAACAAATTCTGATTTTCAAATGGGACGGAGTAAACTTATCTGAACCTGTTTGTTCTCTAAACACTGGTGAAATACTTCGCCATTATGAGCCGGAATTTGGCAGCAAACGGATCTTTAAGCGATACCTAACTAGACTGGTTGAAGCATGGCTGCGCGACTTAGCTTATAATTGGAAGTCTGAGATTCCCACCGCGTCAGAACAGATAGCAAAAATCGGCTTGCTGCCGCTGCTAGCAGGTGGGACGACAAAATCAGGGGTAGAAATTGGTGGCAATTTTATATATCGAGACTAACTTTCTGATGAGCATTGCTACGGGACGCGATCCAGACGCTAACAACTTGTTGGTGAGTGTACCGACATCAGTCAACATAGCAATACCAAGTATTTGCTGCATGGAATCACTTTCGGCTTTAGAAGACGAAATCAAGCGACGAAACCGTTTTTTAGGTGAAATGGAAAAACAAATCAGTCAGCTAAAGCGAGATAAAACTTCACCCTCTGCCCAGTCTCTTGTCTTCCACTTAGAGGAATCTCTCAATGAGAATGAGGTGTTGCTCAATGATATTAATGCACGTCTTTTTGCTGCTCTTGATTTGTTGGCTATAAAGATAGAAATGCTCCCATTAACAGCAGGCATACTTCGAGAAAGTTTGAATTCAATTTTTATTGAAGAAGACCCGACAGACAATTTGATTCTGCACTGCATCTTGAATCACGCACACTTACATCCTAATGAAGTTAAGGTATTTTTGAGCAATAATACAAAAGAATTTGGTCTGCCGAAAGTTCGAGATGCTTTGCGGGAAGTAGGAATAATGAAGTATTTCTCGGTCACGGAAGATTTTCTCGGTTGGCTACAGTCTCAGTCGTAGTTGCACTGAAATGGTATAGTTAAAAGTTATGAAAATTTCTATGATGGTACATTCAAGACTGCGCTGGCTGGCGATTTTACTGGCCGCAATTGCCACTATAACTATGTCTGCGTGCACTCCGGTGCGATCGAACTTAGTAAACAGACTCATCGTTCCCACCCCCAGCGGCCCAGCTACCTTTAACTACCCGCTAAATCAATCTGCATACAGCGTCTTTGGCTATATGTACGAGGGATTGATCAACGAAAACGGCTTGACATCGCAGCTAGAACCCGGTTTAGCCGAGTCCTGGGAAGTGTCTAAAGATGGCAAAAAGATTGTCTTTACCCTGCGAGAGGGCTTGAAATGGTCGGACGGCCAACCGATGACTACTGATGACATTATCTTCAGCTATGAAAAGATTTATTTCAATGACAAAATTCCTAGCGGTTTGAAAGATACTCTGAGAGTTGGCATGAGTCGCGAATTCCCAAAAGTTAAAAAACTTGACAGCCGCCGCGTTGAATTTTCCGTTGCAGAACCCTTTGCTCCATTTATTAGATATGCTGGGGGAATCCCAATTTTACCAGCTCATATTTTACAGGAAGCTGTCGAAAATACAGATGCAGATGGTAATCCTAAATTCCTGACTACTTGGGGCACGGATACTGATCCTAAAAAAATTGTCGGAAATGGTCAATATCGAATGCTGAGCTACACTCCCAATCAGCGCGTGGTTTTGGAACGAAATCCCTATTTTTGGCGCCAAGATGCAGAGGGAAATTCTCAACCTTACATCCAGCAAATTGTTTGGCAAATTATCGAAAATACAGATAATCAACTGCTGAATTTTCGATCGGGCGATTTGGATACTCTGAACGTGGAGCCGGAAGTGTTTCCGCTGCTGAAACGGGAGGAAAAACGCGGCCAATATACGGTCTTTAACGGCGGCCCAGATACTGGCAGCGTGTTTATGTGTTTCAATCTGAATAAGGGGCGCAATGCTCAAAATCAGCCGTTTGTAGACCCAGTTAAATCTCGCTGGTTTGCGAGTAAAGAATTTAGGCAGGCGATCGCCTACGGCATCAACCGATCCGCCATGACTAACAATATCTATCGCGGACTGGGCGCGCCGCTGCATTCCCCAATTCCGGCGCAAAGCCCGTTCTACCTGTCCCCAGAACAGGGATTGAAAACTTACAGTTACGATCGACAAAAAGCCAAAGAGTTACTGTTAAGTGCTGGATTCAAGTATAATAGTAACGAAGAATTGTTGGATGCTGAAGGCAACAAGGTGCGATTTACTTTGTTGATGGCGGCAGGTAAAAAAGTTCGGGAACAAATGGCAACGCAAATTAAGCAAGACTTGGGCAAACTGGGGATGCAAATTGATACGCAGTTCCTGAGTTTTAACACTTATGTGGAAAAGCTGCGATTGACGCGGAATTGGGATACTTACCTCGGCGGTTTTACGGGAGGTACTGAACCGCACAGCGGCTACAATATTTGGTCTGTTAACGGCACACTGCACAGTTTCAACCAAGGCCCGCAAGCCGGAGAACCGCCGATTCAGGGTTGGCAAGTTTACGACTGGGAGCAGAAAATCGATGACCTTTACGTGAAAGCTTCTCAGGAGCTTGATGAGGCGAAGCGCAAGGAAATTTATGGGGAGGCGCAGCGGATTATAGCGGAACAAGTGCCTTTTGTTTATATGGTAAATCCGCTGACTTTTGAGGCGGTGCGCGATCGCGTTTCGGGAATTCGCTACAGTGCCCTCGGCGGTGCTTTCTGGAATTTGTACGAGTTGAAAATAACAGAATAGTCAGTCGATTTTAGATTTTAGATTTTAGATTTTAGATTTCATTTAGTCTAAAGATGAATCTGGGAACTTGAACAAGAGTCTAAAATTGTGCCATCGCGATTTAAGTTGGGGGCTTGTATCCGTTTTTGGGCAGGTCATTAGTTAGCAGTCATTTGTTATTAGTTTATGGAACCTAAAATTTTACAGCAGTTACTCGAATCAGTTGCCACTGGCGATATTAGTCCGATCGCCGCTTTAGATAAATTAAAGCATTTTGACTTTGAACAAGTCGGCGATTTTGCCAAAATTGACCACCACCGCACTTTAAGAACCGGTTTTCCTGAAGTAATCTGGGGCCCAGGGAAAACGCCCGACCAAATTGTTGAGATTATCGAGGCGATGCGCGGGCGAAATTCGGCGGTGATGGCGACACGAATCGAAGCGGAAGTTTTCGAGCAATTGCAACAAAAAATACCCGATTTGTGCTACTACCAAAAGGCTCGAATTTGTGCAATTTCTCCTAATTCCCCAACTCCGCAGCATCCGGGTACTGTGACTATTATCAGTGCGGGAACGGCGGATTTGCCTGTAGCGGAAGAAGCGGCAATTACTGCGGAACTTTGCGGTTTTCAGGTGCGACGTTTGTGGGATGTCGGAGTTGCCGGCATTCACCGCTTGCTGAGCAACCGGCACGTGATTGCTGATGCTGATGTGTTGATTGCTGTTGCGGGTATGGAAGGTGCTTTGGCGAGTGTGGTTGCGGGTTTGGCAGATTGTCCGGTGATTGCTGTGCCGACGAGTGTGGGTTACGGCGCGAGTTTTGGCGGGATTGCTCCTCTTTTAACTATGCTCAATTCTTGTGCGGCTGGTGTGGGTGTGGTGAATATTGATAACGGGTTTGGGGCGGCAATTTTAGCTTGTCAAATTCTCAGAAGTGCTGGCCGAGTGGGGAAAATGAAAGAGGAGGAGAATCGGAGAGAGGGGGAATAGTTTTGAGTTTTGAACTGAAATCCTGAATCAGGGAGGGTTCTCTTGGCATTGCCCCTACTCCAAACAGGTTTCTTTGTTCTTCATTTACCTGAAATCTGCTGTAATTTTTCGAGTGCAGTGCGAGCGCCCCCCTCGCGAAGACCGCTCGCGCTATAGTTAGAAACCCCTTCCATCAGACTCTTGAAACCGCATCTACACAAACTCTCGTCCCAGCAGAGGGCGACTAAAAAATACAGGAGGTATTATTAAAGCCGGGTTTAATATTACTTGCTAGCCAGCCAAACCGGATAAGCAGATGAATCCTCAGCTTTTAACTTTTGCGCCTGATAACTCTTGCTAGTCCAACTAGCTACTGTTTGCAGGTTTTCTGTCAAAGAACTTTCGCTGCCAAATGCTTCAAATCCCAAAGTCCACCACGCGCTGCCGTTAATGTTCAACTGAGTAAGTTCCACGGTGCAACCTTGAGGAATGGGGGCTTCTACTGGCACTGACATTACCGCACCCGACTCCGAAACGTGGTAAAGACGCTGCGCTCGCTTTTTCTTGACTCCCACCCACTTTCCTGTCGCCAAAATATCCGCCGGTATCGGCGCCATCGTGTCCGCACAAACCCACTTCAGCCACTTTTCGGCTTTGCCTTCCCAGCGGTTGCCGAAGGGCATTGTCCCCAACTCTCCCTGACGCCACTTTACCTCCAAGGTTTTCCCACGTAGCTTCACTCCTAAGTAGTCGCAGCTTGGTACTAGCAAATATATGTCTTCCCGCTCTTCGGGAGGCGAAAGATACGTGCCGAGACTCTCGCTTCCAAACCATTGATTGATTGATTTTGGCAGTGCACCGCTATAAAACCACCGCATTTCCAGACTGGCCCGCATAAATTTTTCCTCCGTTCCACAATTTTCGTCAAACCCAGACTGGATTTGCCATACACCATCGACTTTTGTGCCTCTCCACTCTATCCTCCCCCCTCTGGGGCCCAGAGTCTACCCACAGTCATACCATTGTTAGATTTTAGATTTTAGATTTGAGAATTGGGAAAGACTGACTAGATAAGGGTTTAGAGCTTGCCTACAGTTGCAGTTTTTTTATAAACTGGTGTCAGATCGGGGTATTTAAAAAAAAATTCTCACAATCCTTTACATATCTTCACAAGTCTGTTACATTTAGTTACAGTACACTAAAAACCATTTAGGAAAAAAAACATGAGTAACAGAGGCTTAATGCTGGACGACCAAGGCAAAATGAACAATTTTGCGATCGAGCCGCAAGTATACGTCGATGACGAACCCCGCACCGGCTTTACCCCCTACGCAGAACGCTTAAACGGCCGCCTTGCCATGATTGGCTTTGTTTCTCTCTTGGCTTTAGAAGTTTCGACCAAGCACGGGCTGATTAGCTGGCTGACTCACCTGTAATGATTTTGTTAACAATTAAACTATCTGGCTATGGATCGCTGGCGTTACACAAACAGCGATCCATAGCTTAACTATTTTTAGGGGCAAGGTTTGGTGAGACAATTAAAATTAAATATTTTACTGTTACCCTACCCGTAAAAAGAATGCTCAAACGAATTGCGGCAATACTTCTGGTGGTTCTAAGCCTCACCTTGACAGGTTGTGTGTCTAAAGTCACCGGACTCAAAAGCTACGTTGATACTGGCGATGGCTATCAATTTCTCTATCCTAACGGCTGGCTGCCGATCGCGGTTTCTAACGGGCCCGATGTGGTGTTCCGCGATTTGATTCAGCAAACCGAGAACGTTAGCGTGGTAATCAGTCCAGTCGCAAAGGACAAAACTCTGGCGGATTTGGGATCGCCGACGGATGTGGGATACAAGCTCAGCAAAAGTGCGATCGCCCCGGCTGATTCGGGCCGCGAAGCTGAATTAGTCAATGCAGAAGCTCGTGAATCGCGATCGAAAAACTATTACATTTTAGAATACGCCGTTAAGTTGCCAAACCAAGAACGCCACAACTTAGCGAGTGTAGCAGTCAGCCGCGGCAAACTTTTTACCCTTAACGTTTCCACTACCGAAGAACGCTGGCCAAAGGTAAAAGAAGCTTTTGAGAAAGTTGTTAAATCTTTCTCTGTTTATTAGTAGGTTAAAAAGTAGTTGGGAATGGGGAATAGGGCGCAGGTCATTGGAGATGAGGAATATTTTAGTTGATTTTTCTTTCTTCTTCCTTCTTCCTTCTTCCTTCTTCCTTCTCATCTCTTCCTTCTTCCTTCTTAACTTATGAAAATTCCAAATTTTGTATTAGCTTCAGCTTCTCCAGCCCGCCGCCGCCTGCTAGAAAATGCTGGCATTCAAGCTGTGATTTGCCCCAGCGACTTTGATGAAGGGCAAATACAAATGAAAGATGCCACTAATTTAGTGCAGGTGTTAGCAGAGGGAAAAGCTGAGGCTGTAGCTAAGTTTTTACTGGCTAATTCTCACCCCCAAATCCCCAATCCCAAAGCGTGTTTGGTGTTGGGATGCGATTCAATTTTGCTCATAGATGGCGAAATTCACGGCAAACCCAAGGATGCGGAGGAAGCAATCTCGCGCTGGCAGAAAATGCGCGGTAAGGTGGGCGAACTGTATACGGGTCATGCTTTAATTGATACTAGATTCGATGACTTGGATGAGGCAATGTCTCGATCGAGCATTCGCTGTCAAGTTACAAAAGTTCATTTTGCGGAAGTTACCTCGCGCCAAATTGCGGCTTACGTCGCTACCGGAGAGCCCTTGCAATGTGCAGGCTGTTTTGCACTGGAAGGTAAAGGCGGCTTTTTTGTGGAACAAATCGAAGGATGTCACACAAATGTGATTGGTTTGAGCTTACCTCTGCTGCGGCAAATGCTCACCGAAATGGGATATGATGTGGCGGATTTCTGGCAATCTTAAAGATTAGACACCTCCAACAAACAAATTACCCGGCTTATGCACATCGGGTTGGCGGGCGAGACGCCCACCCCACAAGAAAGTTTGTTTTGTGGGGTGGGCGTCTCGCCCGCCCTTGAGTTTATATTTTGGAGATGTCTATTGTAGGGTGCGGATTATCCAAGGGCGATCGTCCCGTCAGACACAGAGGTAAACTGAAGTTGACTCGGCGAAACATCCTTCACCAAACCCAAGATATTGCCGCTGCTAGCTTCCCGAATCACCGTCGCCTTAGTATTTAAAATTCTAAAATCCAGAGTTCGAGGAATTCCCGGAGGAAAAGGCCCGCTGCTGTCATAATCTCTGGCATCACCAATTGTTAAAAACCTTTCGCTCAAAACAATATCATTTTGCGTCAATCCAGACGCCAATCCAATTACATCACCTTCAGCCGGATTGTAATCGAGAATAAAATCTGCAGTCACTTCATCAACATCAAAATTGCCGCTAGGAGGCGGTTGCAGCGAACCAATTTCCCCCGAAGTGGCTCCCACTTCTGTGCGGAGGACAAACAAATCTGCGCCTTCACTTCCCCAAAGTCTATCAATTCCAGCATCACCTATTATAGTATCATTTCCACTATCTCCTACTAAAGCATCATTCCCTTTACCGCCGCGAATAAAGTCATTTGCCGTGCCTCCATAAACGTAGTCATTATCTTGATCTCCGCTGACAAAATCGCTGCCACATTCTCCATAAAGAATGTCAAAATCTTGGCCGCCGCGAATAGTATCGCTGCCACAACCCCCGATTAAAGTATCTGTGCCGCTGTTACCGTTCATCAGTTCCGCACCACCGGAACCTCTGACAAAATCGTTACCCGCTAAAGCCCGCAAACCTCCGGGAGTATTCCGCAGAATTCCATTGGCTAATTGAACTGCGTCGTCATTGGGAGTTAAGTCAAAAAAGTTGGGGTCGCTGCCTGGATTTGGCAATGGCCCGGTGAGTAATTTGGTGTTTGGGGGATCGGCAATAATTGGATCTGAATTTTCAGATAATGCTTTAATTTCTCCGAGATTTGTTTCTAACATCCTAAGTTTCTCCTTGTTTGATTGACTTTGTTGACCGAAACCATCCAGGATACCCGCCACGCGATCGATCCGTCCAGAAATAAAAAACCTGTATCCGATACACAAGCCCCCGAATTTATCCGTGGGGTCGCCTCTAAAATCTAAAATCTAAAATCTAAAATCGATTGACCTTCTGATTTTAACAAAGGTTTCAATTAAGAAATCTGCGGGAATTTGGGGTGAAAATAATCAAATTATTGTCAAAATTGCTGTCAATCTTTATTCAACAAGCATAGCTTATTGACACCAATCTGCACGTCCAAATCCGCAAATATTTTGAACTGTGTACCAATAATTCTGGGGATCGCGTACTCTATTACCCGTCAGCAGTCAGCGTGGGAAAACCCAGAGACTGCTAATTGTCATGAAACCTTGAGTTAAGTCAGGAATAATTAATATGCTAGACACTGCGATCGAATCTATTCAAGCCAGAGAAATCCTCGACTCCCGCGGCCGCCCCACCATCGAAGCTGAAGTTTACCTAGCCAACGGCGTTGTGGGGCTCGCCCAAGTCCCCAGCGGCGCATCTACAGGCTCTTTTGAAGCCCACGAACTCCGCGACGACGACAAAAGCCGTTACGGCGGCAAAGGAGTCCTAAAAGCCGTCGCTAACGTCGAACACAAAATTGCCCCCGCTTTGGCTAATCTAGATGCGATCGACCAAGCGCTGGTAGACAAAACCATGATTGACTTGGACGGTTCCCCGAACAAATCCCACCTCGGCGCCAATGCGATTCTCGGAGTCTCCTTAGCCACAGCAAAGGCGGCCGCCGAGACTTTAGGACTCCCCCTTTACCGCTACTTGGGCGGGCCCTTAGCTAACGTTTTACCCGTGCCTTTGATGAACGTGATCAACGGGGGATCTCACGCTAACAATAATGTGGACATTCAAGAATTTATGATTGTCCCTGTGGGTGCGCCTTCTTTTAAAGAAGCTTTACGCTGGGGTGCAGAGGTATTTGAATCCTTGAGTAAAGTCTTAAAAGCTGAGGGTTTGCTGACTGGTGTGGGTGATGAAGGCGGTTTTGCGCCTAATCTTAAATCCAATCAAGCAGCTTTGGATTTGTTGATTGCAGCTATTGAAAAAGCTGGCTACAAACCGGGTGAACAAGTTGCTTTGGCTTTGGATGTTGCTGCTAGCGAATTTTACAAAGATGGGCAGTACACTTACGACGGTGTGGCTCATTCGCCGGCAGAATTAATCGATTATTTGGATGGTTTGGCCAGTCAATATCCCATTGTGTCGATTGAAGATGGTTTGCATGAAGACGATTGGGACAGTTGGGTAGCGCTGACTGAGAAAATGGGCAGCAAAGTTCAATTGGTGGGTGACGATTTGTTTGTGACTAATCGGACGCGACTGCAAAAAGGAATTGATTTGAAAGCTAGCAATTCGATTTTGATTAAGCTGAATCAAATTGGTTCTTTGACGGAGACTTTGGATACGATCGACCTGGGCAAACGGAACAGCTATCGATCGATCATCAGCCACCGTTCCGGTGAAACTGAAGATACCACCATTGCCGATTTAGCGGTAGCGACTCGCGCCGGCCAAATCAAGACTGGTTCTTTGTGTCGCAGCGAACGGGTGGCTAAATATAACCGTTTATTGCGGATTGAAGACCAATTGGGCGATCGGGCAATTTATGCAGGATCGATCGGTTACGGGCCCAAATAACACTTGGTAATCGGGCATCTGACAATTTTAGATTTTAGATTTTAGATTTTAGATTGAAGAATTGATTAGTAACTTGAATCTAAAATTAACAATCAGAAATCTAAAATCGGATGGGCATCGAGCATCGAAAACTTAGATCGTGTGGATACAAGGGGCGGGTTTTACAAACAATAATTGCCTAAAAACCAATCATCTCGTAAACCCGCCCCGATCCAATTACCAATTACCAATTAAGGATAGAAAGCCAATTGTGGCAAACCCAAAGTTTCTTCCCAGCCCATCATCAAGTTCATGCACTGGATGCCTTGACCGGCTTGGCCCTTAATTAAATTGTCGATCGCCGACAGCACAATCACCCTGTCAGTACGCGGATCTACTTCCACACCGATGTAACAGAGATTTGTGCCGCAAGCCCATTTTGTTTGCGGATAAACTCCAGCCGGTAACACTTTTACCCAAGGAGAATTGCGGTAAAAAGCGCTGAAAATCGTGATTAAATCTTCCCGCACCAAACCCGGATCGCGCAAAGTTGCGTACACAGTCGCCAGAATTCCCCGCACCATCGGAATTAGGTGGGGAGTAAACTGAACTTTAATATCGTGTCCCGCTAAATCGCTGCAAATTTGCTCGATTTCTGGCGTGTGGCGGTGGCGCCCAACGCCGTAAGCGCCCAGAGAACCCTCTGCTTCAGCCAACAACAGATTAACTTCGGCTTTGCGGCCCCCTCCCGAAGCACCGGATTTGGCGTCGATAATTGCTGTTTCTGGCACGATGAGACCTTGTTTGAGCAAAGGTGCCAGGGCTAATAAACTAGCAGTGACGTAGCAGCCGGCACAGCCTACTAACTGAGCGTCTTTAATTCGATCGCGATACAATTCTGGCAAACCGTAAACAGCCGTTGCAGCTAAAGCAGAGTCCGATCGCTCGCCCCCGTACCAAGCTTTGTAAGTTTCCAGATTTTCAAATCTGTAGTCAGCCGACAAATCCAAGACTTTGCAGCCTTTTTCTATCAGCGTCGGTGCCATTTTGCAAGCTAAACCGTTCGGCAGCGACAGAAACACAACTTCGCATTTTGCCGCTATTTGGTCTAGGTCGATCGCCTCTACTGTCAAATCAATGCAGTTAGTCAGGTGCGGGTAAAGGCTGGAATAAGGTTTTCCTGCACTGCTATCCCCGCCCAAATAAACTACTTCAGCCGCCGGGTGGTCCGCCAGCAGTCGCACAAGTTGCACGCCGCCGTACCCTGAAGCGCCGATAATTCCTACAGGCACACGTCCAACATCTCCCATTTTCCTTTATCCCCTCAGCCGTTGAAGTCAAAAACGCTTGAACTTTTGCTGCATTGTAGTACCAAACGCCAACTTTGGTGGCAAAGAATTGTGTTGTTTTGTTTTGGAGGTGCATTTTTGTTAATTTTCGGCTGTTTGACCGAAAGCATCCAGGATACCCGCCACGTGATTCATTCCAACGCGCAGACTCAGGACCCAGAAATACAAAAACCTGTATCCAATACACAAGCCCCCGGATTTATCTCGCGCAAGTCAATGCTTCAATCCTTTAATCTAAAATCTCAAATCTCAAATCGCGCAATCGATTGACACCGCCCAAAACCCATACAAAGCCCTGGAGAACTCAAAATTTTAGACCAAAGTTCCATCTTCCAGATTCACTGCGCTGCAAGTAAATCTAAAATCTAAAATCTAAAATCTAAAATCGACTGACCGATCGCCAAAACCCTAAAATTAACAAACTGATGTGCGATCGTGCTATAAAAAAACTAACCTTAACCTATCCACAAACCGGAGATTCACATTTTTCCCTCTTGCCTCTTGCCTCTTGCTTCCTGTATCCTGCCTCTTCCCTCTTCTTTCTTCCTACCATGGGCATAGTTGTAGACAACGTATCAAAACAGTTTGGCAGTTTCCAAGCACTCGATCGAGTCAGCTTAGAAATTGAATCGGGTTCCCTAGTCGCATTGCTGGGCCCGTCTGGTTCCGGCAAGTCTACACTGCTGCGACTGATTGCGGGTTTAGAAATGCCCGACTCCGGCAAAATCTGGCTGACAGGCCAAGATGCCACCAATACTAGCGTCCAAGACCGCAAAATTGGCTTCGTGTTTCAGCACTACGCGCTATTCAAGCACATGACAGTGCGAAAAAACATCGCTTTCGGGCTGCAAATTCAGAAAACACCACCCGCGAAAGTCAAATCGCGGGTAGAAGAATTGTTGAATTTAGTGCAATTGGCAGGATTGGGCGATAGATACCCGTCGCAACTTTCAGGGGGCCAACGGCAGCGGGTGGCCCTCGCCAGAGCCCTAGCTGTGGAACCGAAAGTGTTATTGCTAGACGAACCTTTTGGAGCTCTCGATGCCAAAGTTCGCAAAGACTTGCGCGCTTGGTTGCGGCGACTGCACGACGAAGTTCACGTTACCACAGTCTTTGTGACGCACGATCAAGAAGAAGCGATGGAAGTTGCCGATCGAATTACAGTCATGAATAAAGGTAAAATCGAACAAGTCGGCACACCCGCAGAAATTTACGACCATCCCGCTAGTGCCTTCGTAATGAGTTTTATCGGCCCCGTCAATGTCTTGCCCAGCAGTTCAAGAATGTTTCAAGACAACGGCTTTGACTCAGCCAACCCAGAGATTTTCTTGCGCCCTCACGACGTAGTAATTGAAACTACAGAAAATAGTGCAACCGTGCCTGCAAGAATCAGTCGCTTGATTCATTTGGGATGGGAAATTCAGGTAGAATTAACCTTAGATGACGGTCAAGTAGTAAACGCTAATTTGACTAGAGAAAGATTCGATAGCTTGAACTTGCAGCCCCAGCAAAGAGTGTTCGTAAAGCCGAAAGATGCCAAGTCCTTTCCACTTTTTTATTCCATCTAAGGAGCGCGAATTAAATAACTTACAATTTTAATTGTTATTGTGGGATGGGCGTCGGGCCCATCCAAAAAGGACGGGCGGGACGCCCATCCCACAAACTTGTGGAAGTTATTTAATTCTCATTCCTAAGAGCAATTATGAAAACTCAAGCTAAATTTAGATTGGATACTGCCTTTCCAAGGATGTGGCGCGGTGTCTCTACAAAAAAAATCTAGGGACACGGCATCGCGCCGTGTCCCTAATCTTTTATACTGACAACTGTCCGCTGACTACTGCGTGCTGAGTTAGTCTTTAATTTTGCTGACAGCTTTTTTGACTTGTTGCTCAAAGGATGTAGCTTCTGTATTGGAAGGATTTTTCATTTTTTCAATGTCAGCGTCTCCCTGAACTTCGTTGGGTCCTTTGCTGGCTTTTTCTTGAGTTTCTTCCAAGGACATTGGTTTTTTCAGTACAGCTTCTTGAGATTCTTTTTCAATCCCTAAAAGTTGGTCTTCACCTTTGGTGGGGCTGCTAGTAACGGCAAAAGCGGGAAAAGCATTAGAAACAAACATCAAGGCACAAAAACAAACAGCTATTAAAGTGCGGACTAAACGCTTGGCAGGGAAGTTAAAGCTGATAAAAGACATACAAAATTTCTCCGTTTTTAGAAGTTTTGATCGCTAAGATTGTTAACAGGCTGAAGCTCACTCATATTCTGCACAATCTTTAACTCAATTTTGATCAAAGCAACCGTTGCTTTCTTTCAAATTGAGCTAATATATAATATTTAGCTGAAAAAGCTGGTAATTGAAATCCTTCTCAGGGAATATTTCTAGTTGACAGGAGTCGATCGCCCCAAGACATTTATGTAGAAGGCACTTGTGTAGAATCAAAAAAATTCTCTATAAGTGCCTTCGGATGCGCGTCACATAGCAGTATCAATCTCAGTAACTGGTTTTATCGTGGGGTGGAGGCGGGTGTATTTAGCCTGTTTGCAATGTGAGATGGCGCTGGAGTGAACCCGGAGAGCGGTTTGTTGAAAATGTTGCAAGATATTGAGATGCGCTCGACTATCCACTGACTAATGACTAATAACTAATGGCTGCTGCTGTCGCACGGGAACTTGAAATTTTGCTAGATAAGTTTTAATTTCTCCTACACTGAGTTGCCCGTAATGCAGCAGGGAAGCCAGCAGTGCAGCTTCTGCTTTGCCTTCAGTCACCGCTTCGTAGATGTGGTGGCAGTTGCCGGCGCCGCCGGAAGCAATGACGGGAATTTCGACCATTTCGGCAATGCTGCGAGTTAATTCCAAATCGTAACCGGCTTGAGTGCCGTCCGAGTCCATGCTTGTCACCAGAATTTCCCCCGCGCCGCGCTGTTCGGCTTCTTTGGCCCAGGCGATCGCATCTTTGCCAGTATTTTCTCGCCCTCCGCGCACGTACACGTCCCAACCAGGATGATCTGCGTCTTGCCGTTTGCGAGCGTCGATCGCCACTACAATGCACTGATTACCAAATCGATCGCTGGCTTTGTCAATTAAACTCGGATCGCGCACCGCCGCCGAATTAATACTCACCTTATCAGCGCCCGCCCTCAACAAACTTTTAATGGTGTCTAAGGATTGGATGCCGCCGCCCACCGTCAAAGGGATAAATACTCGATCGGCCGTGCGGTACACCACATCGATCATAATATTCCGGTCTTCGTGAGTCGCCGTAATGTCCAGAAACACCAACTCGTCAGCACCGGCATCGTTGTAAACCTGAGCCATTTCTACCGGATCGCCAGCATCCTTAAGGTTGACAAAATTGACACCTTTGACCACGCGACCGGCTTTCACATCCAAACAAGGCAAAATTCTTTTCGACAACATAAAATTCTCGTATTTCCAACTTATTGACCGCCGCAGCGAGGAAAAGGCTTTGTTGATATCTTCAAAAACCAGAAGTTAAGCAACAAATCTTAAAGATACCTTGTGTTTAACAATTCTCGATCGGAGCCGGAGAGCCATTTTTCAATTTTTTTATGCCCCGTTAGTCTAAATAAAATTTGGCGGGCAGTGGGAGCCGTGACATTAGGTAGAATATTGGTAGATAGTTATATTTTCAGCAAAAAAGCACCAAATTTAACTCCCCAGATAGAACTGTGGGGTGAAAAATATGACAATTTCGCTTATGATCGAACCATAACTACCTTTGCTGGCGATCGAATTGTGGTTCGGCAATCCTGTATGGTTTGGTGCATCGACGATCGACTAAACAATTTTAGATTTGAGATCGGCCGATTTGAGGTTTTTTAGCAGCAATCTCAGTCATAAGCCGCGCGGTAAAGTTAAAATTTAAAGTTTAAAACCTCAAACCGGTTGACTTGATGTCGTTTTTAGGGCTGTGGTGACTTTGCAAGCCAATCCACATTTGGTACTTCGTACAGAGAAAAGCGGCAATCGCTACTTGCCGCTCTCCGGCAGCAATTGCTGGACAGTAGGGCGGAGCGATGACAATAATTTTGTACTGACCGATCGCTGGATTTCCCGTAATCACGCGATGTTACAGCAAATGGAGACAGGAGAGTTCTACCTAATCGACTTGGGCAGCCGCAATGGTTCCTTTGTCAACGGGCGGCGGGTCAGTATTCCTGTCACTCTCAGAAATGGCGATCGGATTATTTTCGGTCAAACCGAATTGGACTTCTACAACCCAACCGCCGGCCACCGACACGATCCAATACACGAGACAGACTCTGAAGATTTTACGGCGACTTTGACGGTGCGTAGCCTGATTAGCGTCATGGTAATGGACATCCGAGACTTTACAGTTTTGACTAGGCAGCTAGACGAAACCCTCCTCTCGGAAGTCATCGGCAATTGGTTCCGCAAAGCAGGACAGATCATTCGCGAACACGGCAGTTGGGTGGACAAATACATCGGCGATGCCATCATGGCAGTCTGGTTCCACAAAACCAGCGGTGTCAGCAGCGAGGAAATGATGCGGATTTGCCAAGCTTTGAGCGAACTGCACAAGGCAACAGACGAACTCAGCAGCCGTTACCCCCTGCCTTTTCCTTTGCGAGTCGGGGCCGGCATCAATACCGGTTATGCTATGGTGGGAAATTCTGGCAGCAGCGATCGATCGGACTATACTGCCTTGGGAGATACTGTAAACGCAGCATTTCGCCTGGAATCTTGCACCAAGCAACTCGGCAAGGATATCGCTGTGGGAGAAACTACCTACAAATATCTGACTCAATTAGGGGCCCAGGGCGCTTTCGAGCAGCACACCGTTGCTTTGAAGGGTTACGACCATCCCACCGTGACTTACGGCGGTACTTATGCTGACTTGAACGCTTTTCTCAAAACGAAAGGAAAAAGTTCTTGATAGCTAGAAAAGTGGGTGCGGGGCAAAAATTAACCCCTTAAAATCGCAGTCCGAGTTTTTAATTTGGAGTGCCTTTTATAAACTTGTCTGCGATGCTTAAAACTCAGCCAATATCATATATAATCTGCGTTGTCAATACCCCAAGGGAAAGTTTATAACAGCCCTCTACCTATTGCGGATTTATCTGAAAAACTGCATAAGCAAAATGGTAGTCTCTACATAAATGCTGTGTATGAAATTGGGAGACAAAACTTCATGAAACGATTGGGTCGTCTATTGGCAGTATTGGGCTTAGTGCTGGGCTGCTTTGCATGGGCTGGAGACCAAAGCGCGATCGCGGCGTCATTAAGCCGTATCGTCTTGCCATCATCCTCGCTCCTAGCTGTTGAAGCTCCGGCTAGAACCAATCGCGCCGATGAGAAGCTTGCCACAGAATACGGCAAAAAACTTGATTTGAATAACAGCGCCGTCCGGGACTTTCGGGAATTTCGAGGGTTGTATCCCACTTTAGCTGGACTAATTATTAAGAATGCTCCTTACGAAAATGTTGAGGACGTACTCAATATTTCAGACTTGACGGATGCTCAGAAAAAAGTGCTGCAAGCTAACATGGACAAATTCACCGTAACTGATGTTGAATCAGTCTTTATTGAAGGAGACAACCGGTTGAATAATGGTCTATACGACTAGGTAGCAGCGGGTCTCATTTGAAGTCAGAAGTCATTGGGCAGAAGGCATTCGGCAGAAAGAAAAGATTTTTTTCTACAGGCTGATGGCTTCTGCCTTTAATTTCTCAAGACTTACTTTCAACCACCATTGAGCAAAAGCCTGCAAAAATTCGCTAGCTTGAAATAAGCGGGTTCCCCTTATTCATCTAAAGTCTAAAATCTAAAATCTAAAATCCCTTGAGTGACATTAGTTCAAGTCCCCAGATTCATCTGTAGACTCAATTCTCAAATCTAAAATCTAAAATCTAAAATTGACTGGCGGCAGACTTATGACTGACAAATTTGACGTATTGGTAATAGGTGCTGGCGCGGCGGGTTTGTACACAGCACTCTGCCTGCCAGAGCATTTACAGGTGGGCTTGATCAATAAAAATACCCTACCTGTTTCTGCAAGCGATTGGGCTCAAGGAGGGATTGCTGCGGCGATCGCCCCTGAAGATTCCGCAGCGCTGCACGTTCAGGATACACTGGCTGCAGGAGCCGGTCTTTGCGATTTGGAGGCGGTGAAATTTTTAGTCGAGGAAGCTGGTGCTTGCATCGACTCCCTGGTGAAAATGGGCGTTGCATTCGATCGCACCGGCCCAGATTTAGCCCTCACCCTAGAAGCCGCCCACTCCCGCCGCCGAGTTCTCCACGCCGCCGACACTACGGGCAAAGCCGTCATCAGTACGCTGACAGCAAAAGTATTAAGCCGCAAAAACATTCAACTCGTATCTCCTGCCTTTGCTTTGAGTCTGTGGCTAGACCAAACCGGGCGCTGTCAGGGGATTAGCTCGATTTGTGGCTCACAAGTCAAGTGGCTGCAAGCTAAAGCCGTGGTGCTGGCGACAGGCGGCGGCGGACAGGTTTTTGCTCAAACGACCAATCCGTCGGTAAGTACCGGGGACGGGGTGGCAATTGCGTGGCGCGCCGGGGCGCTGCTGCGAGATTTAGAATTTGTGCAGTTTCACCCGACGGCGCTGAGCACAGCGGGCGCGCCTCGGTTTCTCATTAGCGAAGCGGTGCGGGGAGAAGGAGCTCATTTGGTTGACAGTAAGGGATATCGCTTTGCTTTTGACTCTCACCCCAGCGGGGAACTCGCCCCTAGGGATGTTGTCAGTCGCGCTATTTTCCGCCACTTACAAAAAACGGGGGAACCTCATGTTTGGCTGGATTTGCGCCCGATTGCGGTCGATCGACTGCGCTACAGGTTTCCCAATATTATTCAAGTGTGTGCTGATTGGGGAATTGATATTTTTTCCGAACCGGTGCCGGTGACGCCCGCGGCCCATTACTGGATGGGAGGGATTGTGGCTGACAAGTTCAACCAAACTTCGATTCCGGGTTTGTACGCGGTGGGAGAAACTGCGAGCACGGGGGTACACGGTGCTAATCGGTTGGCGAGCAATTCGCTGCTGGAATGTCTGGTTTTTGGGGCGCAGATGGGACTTTTGCAGCTAGAAGGTGGAAAGCCCGAGGCACTCACAGATGAGTTAGATGCAGAGGAAATCTGGGATAAATCGATTTCTGAACAGGACATTGAGGCGATCGAAAGGTTGCGGGTTGAATTGCGGAATTTGGTGTGGCAGAGTGCGGGCATTTGCCGGGGACAGCGGGATTTGGAAAGTGCGATCGTCCAACTTGAGATTTGGCGGCAAGAATTTGCTTCGTTGCCTTTGAGTCAAACGCTTGATAATTTACGGCCCGGACAAATTATTGATTTTTCCCCTACTGAGACGGAGAATAGCTCGATTTTGCGAAATTGGGGAGAAGTTGGGAATTTATTGGATATCGGCTATTTAATTGTCAAAAGTGCTGCGTTTCGCACCGAAAGTCGTGGCGGTCATTACCGAGTGGACTATCCCCTCACCGATCCGGATTGGTGCAGCCATACTTTAATTAACCAATCCAATTGGTACAAATCTCCGCGAATAGAAGATTAAAATTTATTCAAAATTTGGGGTCAGCGCGTTCCCGTACCGTCACTTTCGGGGTTCCCGTTCGGGGTTGGTTCGTATTTTTGGAGATTTCCAAACCTAGAGGTTGATGTCACTGTCCCAAGTCTGGGGGTCAATGGCGTCGGGATCTTGCCCGCGCTACGGGCTTTTGTGAAATTGCTAGCTGAGTTGCTGGCAAGTCGAGCCGCATTGGCGGTGCCGACTATATTCACTTGCAGGCAGACCGCCAGGGTTGCCGTTGTTGTGAGCTGAATCAAAGTACGCATAGTATTCACCGCCTTATTCCAATCACCGCAATAGATCCACGTGTGTACCACCTATTATATCTATCAATTTCCGTATTTCCACTGATGTCTTTACATTTACTTTAATTAACTTTCGTAAGTTTACATAATTTTTTTTACATTAAGGCTTTTGGCGATTTGAATTTGGTTTCAGGTTGTGATTGATTTTAATATTTTGTAACATTCAGATGAGACGGCAAGTTGCTCTCATAAGTTTTATCTTGGGGTAAATCTATCTAATGACAGATGACAGATTAGAGACTTTAAATTTATGTGATTTGAGATGTGAGATTTCACTACTTAAAACATTTTTTTGAACGGTTTCAAAAAGCTTAGAAAGCTTACGGTTTAAGGCTCGATCAACAAGCTATTTTCCTGAAGTTAGCTGCACAGGGGACGCCTGAAATAATACAGTATATTCCATGTATATGCGGTACACACAACCTTGTCGTAAGTAAGGTGCGTCGCCACCAGTCAATCTGCAAGTTTCATTAAACATGAGCAGATCCGCACCCTACATAACAATGTACCAACAATAGAGCTTTATAATGTACTTCACGAACCACCGAATATGCTGTATCTCCCTCACTGCCCAATTAAGGTTTGAGACCTAAAATTGCTCAAATTTTGTCTGAAGTAATTGAGATTTTAGATAAAAAAATTGAATAATTATAAATGACTTATCAATATCGGGGTGGGGACTTTACCTACAGTTGTATTATGTTTTTAACTGGTCTTAATTAATAAAAGTGATATTGATTTTTCCCGCGTTCCTTAGCACGATACATCGCAACATCGGCATTCTTAACTAAAATCTCTGGCTCTTGACCGTCAATGGGATATAAACTAATGCCAATACTTGTAGTTACAGAAACTGTATGTTCTTCTAAAATAAAAGGCTGCATAATGGCGTCGCAAATTTTTTCAGCTACTTTCGCAGCTTCCTCACGGCCGGGAATTACGGGCAAAATGACTGTGAACTCGTCGCCGCCCAACCGCGAGATTGTATCGCTGCCGCGCAAGCATTTTTTGAGCCGACTGGCAACTGTTTTTAAGAGTAAATCGCCCACATTGTGTCCGAGAGTGTCGTTGATTGACTTAAATCCATCTAAATCTAAAAACAGTAAAGCTACCAATTCCTGATTGCTGGAGGCAATTTCTAGAGACTGATGCAAGCATTCGTAAAACATTTGGCGGTTGGGCAAACCGGTAAGAGAATCGTGATAAGCTTGGTGGCTGAGCTCAGCATTTTTTTGTTCGAGGGCATTTGCGCGGAGTTGGCGCTCGGTAATATCTCTGATTGCTCCGACTAAAAATAGGTTGCCTGCAGCATCTTTATGCAGGGATCTTTTAGTCGCAATTAGATGCGTAATTCCGTGAGCGTCAGTAAAATATTCTTCATTTTCTCGCGGCTGGTGAGTTTGAAATACTAATTCGTTTTCCTGCCAAAATATCTCGGCTTCGGCTTGGGGAAATAAATCGTAATCGGTTCGGCAAGTTAAAATTTCTAAAGGATAGCCAATAAACCGACAATATGCCTGATTCAAAACTACGCAGCGGTGATTTCTATCTTTGACAAAAATTGGGTCGGGAATTGTATCGATTAGCGATTGTAAAAATTCTTTAGACCGTTTTAATTCTTCTTGCAAGTGAGCCAGATAACCCACAACAGCAGCACCAGAACCCACAAGACTGACGATTGGAGGAATTAACGGTAGCCACCAACCGGCTAAAAATACCAAGTATAAACTGGCACTCAGACCTAGACAGATACTTAATAAACAGTAAGCCGATCGACCAAGCGATCGCAAATTCCAACTCACATTTGCTCCCGCCCAAGACCACAGCAAAATCCACAGCAACTCCGCAGCCTCTGGCCAGACATTGATACCCCCGCGCCCGTCGATGGCTGCACTCAAAATTTGGCTCAAGAAATGAGCCTGAAGCTCGACTCCCGGTATTTGTTGGGGAGGACTAAACCAACCGGAACTGTAAGAATTTTGGTAAAAGTCTTTGAGGCTGGGGGCATTTGAGCCGATCAAGACAATGCGCGATCGTACAAAATCAGCAGGTACGGTGCCAGATAACACATCGCTCATCGATGCAGTGCGAAAACTGCCTCGTGGGCCGCGCAGGTTGGTCAAAATTTGATAGCCACGGCTGTCCGATCGAACGTAAGCACCGTCATTCGGTTGAAAAGGCCGAAAAACCCCCTTGCCTAACTGCAAGTATGTAGGATTGACTCTTGCTGGTTGAGGCGAAATTCCTTCGCTTTTGAGGTAAAGCAAAGTCAGTCTGAGTGCGAAACTTTGATGAGTTTTGCCGTCTCCGGGCCAAGCGTAGAGCAAAGTTCGCCGCACTTTTGAGTCAGCGTCGATGACAACGTTGTTGAAACCGATTCGATCGAGCTTGTCAAGTACCGGAGGTGGGCGAACTCCCAACCTGGTTTCGTCTGGCATCAATTCAATGCCGATTAAGTTGGGAATAGTTTTAAAAGTTTTGAGCAATTCGGCGTTACCCGGTTGAGTTGGCAAATCTCGGTAAATGTCGAGGCCGATCGCCCGCGGCTGGCCAGCGTGCAATTTTTGCAGCAATTGGGCCAAGACAGCATCCGAAATTGGGTAGCCGTATTTTTGCAAGTCAGCTTCCTTAATTTCTACAATGACGATGCGCGAGTCAATGGGTTCGGCCGGTCGCCAGCGCACAAATTGGTCGAAAGCAGCCCATTCCCACACCTGAAAACATCCGAACCAGCGCATTAAAATGACCGTACTAGCAACGGCACTCGCAGTAATCAATACTCGGCGTTCTCGATCGACCCATTTTTTGATAGTTTCTAGCATATTTTGGGGATTTGGGCTTCGCCCTGTGAGCATCTAAACTACTACTACGTATAGGTTTTACATCTCCGAGTCGATTTTAGATTTTAGATTTTAGATTATCCAATTTTTTGGTTTTTCGGTGCGAGCGAGTCGATTTTAGATTTTAGATTTTAAATTTTAGATTATCCAATTTTTTGGTTTTTCGGTGCGAGCGAGTCGATTTTAGATTTTAGATTATCCAATTTTTTAGTTTTTCGGTGCGATCGGGCTGCAACAGCAGAAACCGGGTTTCGCCACCAAAATATGTCATTTCAACAATCATTCTGGAAGCAGAAACCCGGTTTCTGGCGTTTTTTTTTGTGTAAAAGTTCTAGTATTTATTCGCTGCTCTAAATACTAGAGAGCCACAAATTGTTTTAAAGTTTTTCGTTGTAACTAATTTTTACTATTTTTTTATTGATTATAGATGCGAGATTTTAGATTAATTTCGCCGCACGAGCCAACGATAAACTAAGTTAAAAACCAGGATATTTCCGGCCAATCAATCTAAAATCTGTCATCTATAATCTCCAACTTTCCTGTCAGTTTTGAAAGGTGCGGGGGCCGGTGTAACCCGATAAATCAGCGAGTTTATCCAAAGATTGTGTCCCTGCATAAAACTGACCATTAATCTCCCAAGTGGGGAAACCTTTAACATTCGCAGCCGCCGCTTGGCAAATTTGGGCGCGGGAATTTTGCCCCCTGGGATCGCATTCAAAATAATCAATTATTTTGGCTGCTTCTTTGCCGAACAGCATTTTTTGGTCGTGGCAGTGGGGACACCAGTAAGCGCCGTACTCTTTAGCGCCGATTTGTCGGAGGTGGCGGGCCAAAGCCATTTCGGCAGGGCCGGAGGTGGTAGTGACGGCAGGGGGTGCAAGTCCGGGGGTAGAGACAATAGGAGGAGGTGATTTGACGCTGTTATAAAGTCCCAAGGCGCCGATCGAACTCACCATTGCCACCAAAATGCCTGTAAACACCAACTGCCCGATATCTTCCCACTCGCGCCCGACTAGCACCAGTACAAACAGCGACAGCGCAAATAAGGCAGAAGTGACGCAGTAAATGCACAGTTCCTGAATTTCAAAAGCCATCAAATACATCAAATAGCTGCTGAAAATTACCATCGCAGCGGTGATGATAAATAGCGCTTGCCAAGTTTTGTTTTCTAGTTGAGAGTGCAGTCCTTTCTTGGTGGCGGGATTTACAGCTTTGGGAGCCAATGCCAGGATTGCTATGCTCAGGTAAGCCAGACAGCCTAACAAACTTAAAGGCACTGTACCAAAGACTGTGGCGTAGGGACTGTTAAGAACTTTGTCGCAGCCGCTGGTGGGACAAATGACCGAGCCATTGGTGAATTTAGCGATCGTGAGATAGGCCGTTTCTACGACGCCTATGGCTGCGATCGCTGCCATCACAGTCCGAGACCAGCGATGAATCCAAGGGGTTGAACGTCGGCGAATCATTTTTTGATTTGGTAATTTGGGAATTGGGAATTGTTGACTGTCGACTGATGACTGTTGACTGTTGACTGATGACTGATGACTGATGACTACTGCCAACAGTCAACAATTCCTATTTTACGTTTTACTTGTGACTTTGCCCGGTTCCGGTGTTGGCCCTCTTGAGCCATTAGCATCTCTATTTTCCTGTTCGGGCTCTTTCTGTGACAAGCTGCGACGGGCAGCTTCTACAAACTGACTGACGCGGATCGGATCGATGGGCTGCTCGATGCGGCCGTTTCGTTTCAGGGAACTCGATACGATTACGCCGTCAGCGGCCTGCATGAGGGTGGAAATGTTTTCCCACGAGGCGCCGCTGCCGATGAAAACTGGAATTCCAGCAGCAGCAGCACTCGCGAGTTCTAAGTCTTCGAGATTGGGAGGGCTACCAGTTGTCCAGCCGGAAAGGATTACGGCGTCGGCTAAAGCGCGCCCGATCGTCTCTTGGACGGCTGTGGTCAAGTTGGGGCTGCCTAGGGGTCGCCCGTGCTTGACTAACACGTCTGCTAATATTTTGACATCGCTGCCCAATTCCCGGCGGTAGCGCAGTAGCTGGTGAGCTTGGCCTTCAATTAAGCCTTGGTCTGTAGCCATAATGCCGTTGAGGACGTTGACGCGGATGAATTGAGCTCCTGTGCAGGAGGCGATGGCGATCGCGCTGTGGGCGTCGTTTCGCAGCACGTTAACGCCGATCGGCAGCGTCACGAGATTTGTTAGCCTCTCGACTACCAGAGTCATGGCACTTACCACAGCCGGATCTACGCTGTCTTTGGCAAAAGGAGCGTCGAAAAAGTTCTCGACAATGATACCGTTTGCGCCACCAGAAGCCAGCGCTGTAGCCTCTTGCTCGGCTCTTCCGATAATAGCTTTGAGGTTTCCGCCCCAGCGGGGAGAAGTTGGCAAAGGCTGTAAATGTACGACACCGATTATGGGATTCGGCGTTTTGAATATTTGTTTTAAGTCCACGGATTTTCCTGAAACCACCAAGTTCACTGACGGCTGACGGCGGATTTTGACGGTATATTCTAGAATTCTATATCGACGGGGGCGATTCGGTTGACTTAATCGGGTCGCCAAGTTGCTCAAAGCCCGCAGCCATAACAGTTTAGATTTTAGATTTTAGATTTTACAAAGGCGACCTCACCTCACTCAAAGACGGATACTTGCTTGTAGACAGGAGTCCTGGAAAGCAAAAAAGTTTAGATTTTAGGGATATTTCCCAGATTCATCTGTGGAGTCAATGCTTTAATCTTTAATCTCAAATCGACTGACTACAATCGGGGTTGAAAGCTTGACTGCAGTTGCATTCTTTTTTATACCTTGGTGTCGGCAGGGGTTTTTCCTTCTCTATCGAGGTTGACTGGTGGAAGTTGTTCTCATAATTTTGGCTGTCACCGCAGCATTGGGGGCGGCAATCGAAGTGCTGCTGCGGGTGCTGCTGGGTTTTGGTAATCCCTTGATTTATATTGCCGATGCCGAGTGCGGCTATTTGTTGGCGCCCAACCAGAAGGTGCGCCGCTTGGGCAACCGGATTGAGATTAACGAGTATTCGATGCGTAGCGGAGCGATCGCCCCCCTCCCCGATCCGTCAACTCTGCGCGTTTTGCTATTGGGAGATTCTGTCGCCAACGGCGGTTGGTGGACACATCAGACAGATACGATCTCGGAAATTATGGCTCGGAATTTGAGACTGCAAGTACAGAATCTGGCGAGCGATGCACAATTAGGTTCACAAGTCAACTATTTAAATTTTGAAGTTCTCAATGCCTCAGCCAATTCTTGGGGGCCGAGGAATCAACTTGCTTACGCCAAGCGGTTCGGTGTTTTTGGGGCAAAGGCTTTGGTTTTACTGCTCAATACGGACGATTTGTTTGCATCGGCTCCTTGTGATCTGGTTGTGGGGCGCGATCGATCTTACCCGGATCGCAAACCCCGATCGGCTACGTTAGAGTTATTGAGCCGCTACCTGCTACCTGCAGTGCCGACTCCTCAATTGGCCGCACCCGGAGCCACAAGCGGCGATGTAGTAGGCTGCAACTTAGAGGCTATTAGCCAAATCCAGAAAATAGCTGTATCCGCCAACATCGAGTTTTTGCTAGCCGTCACGCCCAAGCGGGGCGAACTCGGCGGCCCGGGCCCTCGCGACTGGGAAGTCAAGGCTAGAGCGCGTCTCGCCGAACTCGTAGAAACAGAGAAAATTACTTACATAGATTTTCTTCCCATTTTCAATTGTGCGGCCGAATTTCCAACTTTGTATCGAGACAGCATTCACCTGAGTCCTCAAGGAAATCAGCTAGTTAGCAAAACCATCAGTCGTCAAATAGTCGCTCTTTTTTGGCTTGACACTCTCCGGCCTTAAGGCACGGGGATTCTTAAGACATTTCAGTCTTAATATCCCTATAGCTAGGGTTCCCAGGCTGACTACTCTGGGCACAAAAGAGTGCGTAGTCATATCTCCTCAAAAATGTTTTGGGCGTAGACTTTCCCCCAGTCCGGGGGTAGGTTTTTACATCTTGTCTGATTTGGTTATTCTACCATCTTCATTTGTTAAGATGGATTTGTTATTTTACTTAACAATGGAAAAAAGCCGTCCTACAAGGACAGGGTTTTCAACCCAATTTTCTGATAAATCCTAACCTCACCTCAAGACGGACAATTGCCCCCGACTCGTGTTGTGGAGAGCAAAAAAATTTAAACCTTAGTTCAAGCCCCCAGATTCATCTGCAGAGTCAATCTAAAGTCTAAAATCCTTCGACGCTCGCGCGAATCGAGTGAGCGCGGCTCGATGCTCGCGCTCGCCGAAATGCTCGCGCCCCCGTCTCAAATGTCAAATCGGCTGACATCGAATCCGGTTGCATGGGAACAGTTATTCTCTTCAACAAACAACAAACCCAAACTGTAAAAGCACCCGGAAACGACAAGATTTGTCTCGATTTAGCTAACTTGCAAAGTAGACTCTAGCTCTTTCGGATACCAAGCTTGACCGTCGAGAGCCATTTGCTCGATCGAACTCGCAAGCCGCAGAGCTTTGAGAGCTTGTTCTCCTCCCACAGAAGGCTGATTTCCACCCCGCACGCAATTAATAAAATGCTCCAATTCTGCGTGGAGCGGTTCAATATTGCTGGTGTAAACTTTCTCGATCAACCCATCTTGACGGTAAAGCACCTGACCGTAATCCGTCACGTAATTGGCGGTTGTTTGTCGGTGAATCAAGATTTCGTTGTTGAGAAAATCTGCCTCTGTCAGAGAATTTTTGCAGTGAGCCACGATTGAACGGAGTTTGCGGTGCGTCACCTTACTGGCAGTCAGGGTGGCGACAATGCCGTTAGCAAAGTTCAACGTCGCTGTCACGTAGTCTAAATAACCTGAATCTGATGCCCTGCTGCCGCTGGCCGTCAGCTTCACTACTTGGGAATCTGCCAATTCCAGGAGCAAGTCGATGTCGTGGATCATTAAATCCAAAACTACCGATACGTCGTTAGCCCGCTGGGAATAGGGACTCATCCGGTGAGCTTCCAATGCCAGTAACTCTTCAGTTTTCAGCACTTTGCCGAGTTCCTGAAAAGCTGGATTGAAGCGCTCGATGTGACCCACTTGTAAAATCCGGTGGGCCTCAGCAGCCGCGTTGACCAAAGATTCGGCTTCGGCAATGCTAGCCGCGATCGGCTTTTCAATTAAAACGTGAACACCCGCTTGGAGACAAGACATCCCCACAGGGTGATGCAGGCGAGTTGGAACGGCGACGCAAACTGCATCTACGTGGGCGAGCAAATCTCGGTAGTCTTCAAAGAAGCGAACCCGGTATTTGCTTGCTACATCTATTCCCCGCTCTACATTTATGTCGGCAACACCCACGAGTTCGATATCTTTTAGCAAGCTCAGAACTCGCGTGTGGTGCTGGCCCATATTGCCAACCCCAATCACCCCAATGCGGAGGGGTTCGGGTTGACTTCGCTGGGCGAAAACGTTTGCGTATCCCAATGACATCCTATCTAGCACTCCTGGATTCTCCTCCACCACCACAGGAATCAAGCCCCTTGGCTTCCCTCAGCTACTCACAGCCATCCAGATAGTACCACAGTCAAACTATTTGTGAAGAATTTCTAAGTTCAGTTGCGATTATCGCATCGGGCAATTAAGCAGAAGCGAATCATACACAAGGAGAGAATACTGGGGTAAAATATCTGGAAATTGCGTATTGACAAACTTTATGAAGTGTGTATAGGTATCGGGACGATCGTCGGCAGCATAGCAACAACAACACAAACCCGTCGGAATATTTGGCGATTACGATCAAACATTTTTCTGGTTTGTGTTCAAAAGTAATAGTGAAAGTCAGAAATTATACAAATACAACAGATGACGCATCCGTATTAGTTCGGTTATTTACATTCCGCAATCTTTGAATTCAAAAAAATTTACTTTAAGAATGGGGATAATTACGGGCGATCGCTCACTACCATAAATTACACTTACGTAAAGCTTAATATAAAAAACAATGAGTCAAAAACTAAGGCCCAGATTAGGAAGTGCGATCGCTAGCACAATTTTAAGTTTGTTTTCAGCGGTGTCATTAGCAGGAGTAGACAAAGCACAAGCCGCCGTACTCACCTACAATATCAATTTTGACGGTCAAGGTAGCGGTTTTTTAAAGGTGGATAACTCCTTGCTTACAGGAATAGACATTGAAGGAATTTCCGAGGGGACAGTTTCCGAGGGAAGAATGTACGGTTTTACTTTTCCCGAGTTGGGAAGCACAAAAGAATATGATAATTTGGCAGGGGTTCGAGCTGTATTTCGTGAAGGGCAGTTTCTCGGAGTGCAAGCCAGCGGCGGCGACGGTGCGATAAGAGACTATATCAGTCCTCCAGACGAACCAGGAGGGCCTTTTTTCTTGAGGGTTGAGGGCAGCGCATATTGGTCTATCGGAGTTACCTCTGGCTCGTGGAGTAGGGAGGTAGTACACAGACAGGTGAACTATCAATCATATATAGACGATGGATCGATCGTCACCGACAGCTATGTTATATACTCTAGATATATCTCCCCCAATGCCGAGGTTTCTTACACTTTAGTGAATACCGAACCCGAACCTGTTCCCGAACCTCTCACTGCTGGGGGGACAGCTTTAGCATTGGCAGGTTTAAGCTGGTTAAAACACAAGAAAAAAATGGCAGTTTGAAGTGCGATCGCACCTCAACAATTAACCAGTCAGCAGTCACTTTTCAGAAAATATTCTCGTGGCAAAATTTTGCTCTCGATTCGGAGACAGAGCTCTGGCTTTCAAAATCGCAGCTACCAAAAACGCATAGGACAAAACTCCCACCAACGCCAGCAAAAGTACGCTGGCTGCTCCCGACGCATTCCACAAAGCGTGAAGTGCCGAAGCACTGAAATAACCTACGCCCAAAATTTGCCACCGCTTCCTGGGTTTGAGGGCGCTCAAACCGATAAAATATCCCAAATAGCCGCTGTAAGCCATATGTCCGGCGGCGGAACCCAAAATCCGGGGAATTAGCAACTGCAATCCTACTAATTGTCCGGCGTCGGGCCCTGCTTGCAGAGTGACATTTTGGATGACATTGGGAACGTACTGTCCCAGAGTTTCTAACAGTGTAAAGCCGACTGCTGAGGCACTTCCTAACAGAATGCCGTCTAAAGGTTCCCAAACGCCGATGCGATCGCGCCACGGATTTTTCAGCCAATTTCCCAGCAACATTGCTCCCAAAACGGGCAGGGCTTTCAGCAATTCTTCCATTAGACCCGCCCCGAAAAACATTCTGGTCAAAAAAGGCAAAAAACTGATTGTTTCGCCTTCGATTGGCAGACGGCCGGGCAAAATTTCTCTAAATACTAATATAAATCCAATTAATAAGGGGCTGATCACAATCAGGACTGTAGCTAAAGCCGAACCAAGCAATACCCACCAAGGCTTGTGTTTGCCGCACAGTTGATAGATAAAGTAGTAAGCCGCACCGGCGAGGTAAGCTGACAGCAGCAAGTTGAATGCTGCGGAATTTCCAACGGCGACAAACATCGATACGACAACAATAACTGTGGCAATACCTGGATATAAGTAAGCTTTTTGGCTTAATTGTTTGCCCGTGGAGGCGATCGGGAATAATTGAGTTAAAGTGAGAGCGTCTTTTTCGATACCAGCAAAATTGCCCGTTTGTGGTGAGCTTAATCCGGGTTGATTTTGGTAAGGGGTTACGGGAGATTCAAATATAAATTCAGGGCCGTCCAGGCCGAGACTGATGCGATCGCCTGTTTCTAAAGTTTGGCAACCAGAGAGCTTTTTTCCGTTGATATAAGTTCCGTTAGCGCTGTTAAGGTCGCAAATTTCCCATCTTGTCAAAGTACCCTGGGTTAGGGGACGGATCATGGCGTGGCGACGGGAAACCATGCCGTGGGCGATCGACTCTAAAGTTATTTGACAATTGCGATCGCGTCCGATAACCAATTCCCCTTCTTCAGAAAGTTGGTACTTGGATACTGGGGTTCCCACAGCGTCTTGGGCTGGCACTTGTCGCAGAAATCCGATTTCATTAGTCATGAGTTATGAGTCATTAGTCATTAGTCATTAGTCATTAATCATGAGCTCGCGAGCTGTTAGCTGATGTTATTTTTGAGCAGTCTTTATTCCACAGTTATTGGTTGTTAGCTGCTGACTAATTACTAATTACTAATTACTAATAACTGCTGACTAATGACTAATGACTAATAACTCTGCTTATAGATTTGCCCTGGCATCCTGAACGGCTGCATAGAAAAATATGCCAGTTAGCGGTACGCTCAGGGCGAGGATGATGCCCGTGACTAAATTGCCAAGTTGAGCTTCTCCCGATGACAGCTCAAAAATGGAGCCGACTGCCGCGATCGCAGTGATGCACGAAAGAGCTAATAGTAAACCACTTTTCGGAGTTCCTGCCATCATACTGATTTTACTGCCTTTGGCGAAAATTTCTGCTTGACTAATGCTTCATTCAGTGCGAGCTTGTTTTCAACTCTGTCTACAAACAGCACTCCGTTGAGGTGATCCATTTCGTGCTGAATTGCTCTCGACAGTAAGTCTGTTGCTATCAGGGTTTGTGGGCGGCCGTATTCGTCGCGGTAGGAGACTTCAATGACTTCTGGGCGTTTGACTTCTAAATAAACTCCCGGAATGCTCAAACACCCTTCTTGCAAGATGCAGATATCGCCGCTGCTACTTTTGATGGTGGGATTGATCAAAACGATTGGGGGTGTGGCAGGGTTTTCCGGGTCGCAGTCGAGCACGATTACTTGTTTGTGGACTCCGACTTGGGGGGCGGCCAAACCGATACCATCCGCACTGTACATGGTTTGCAGCATTTCTCGGACTAGCTGCCGAATTTCTGCATCGACGCTTTTGACGCGCTTGGCTGGCTGCCGCAGGACGCGATCGCCTAATGTGTGTATTGTTAGGGGCGGTTTTTCTAACTTTTTCTTTTCAATCAAGACCTGAGCCGTCATAGAACCTCGCGGGATGTTTGGAAACCCCCAACGAAAGCTGTTGGGGAATGGAATTGGAACCAATACTATTATTGTCAATATTAATCTAATTTTCAGTAGCCATGACTGGAAACGCACCAAACCAACGGCCGGTTATTTCTCTGGGGCTTTCGCCCGTTTTACTGGCGGTAGAGCTTTTAGCGGCGATCGCGCTTTTGCTGGCTGTTTTGCTCATCGTCAAGTTTTGGGCGGTTTTGCCCGATCGAATTCCGATTCATTTCGGCTTGGGGGGGCTGGCTGATGCTTGGGGCGACAAGGTAACGATTTGGATCGTGCCGGCTGTGGCTGCCATTATTTTTGCGGTTTTAACTGCAATATCGCGCTATCCGCATACTTTTAATTATCCGGTACGGATTACTTCTGAGAACGCTCACCGCCAATATCTGTTGGCGCGAGGCCTTTTGGTTTGGCTGAAGGCGGAGATTTGCTGGCTGTTGGCGTTTGTGGTGCGGCAGCAAATTCTTGTCGCTTTGGGCAATGCTCAAAGGTTTAGTATCGAGTTACTTTTAGCAATACTCCGGACAGTTTTTAAGCAGCCAGAGTACCATAAGACAAGACTGAAGGAAGGTTAGGGTGATTTAAAATC
>NZ_JAUBPB010000164.1:0-1481 GCF_036700545.1 Microcoleus sp. SVA1B4 | reverse complement strand
CAGGGTAAACGCATCTAAATTAATTTGACAAACACCTAAATTTGTGCATTACTAAATAACTAAAAAAAACTTTTAAAAATCATTAACTTTAACCACATTTAAGCAAATTAAATCATAACCTTAAGATTTTCTAAACTTCTTAAAGCCGGAGAATTTTCCTTCTTAGATAGGTGTTAGATTTCGAGCATTAACTGGCAGAGTTTAAAATTTGCACTAAATAATTATTGTCCATTGCCGCTCGATACCGTTTCATTTTTAGACTTTGTTTGGAAGTTTTTTCTTGTTTTAGTAAATTTATAGCCAAGCGACGTAGAAGTGCAAAATTTTCGGGAGAGTTCTGTTTCCGAATCCGGCTTTCATCTTCACAAAAGGTCACATCAAGCGTCCAATGTAAGCTATTTTCAATGCCCCAATGACTGCGGATAGCCCCAGCAATTATCTCAGCATTACTGCTTAAACTACTCAAATAAAAACGAGCTTCAGTCGTGGTTTTATTCCACAGCCGTCGTTCACTAACTATCATGACAACTGTTTTTAATCCCGTCCATAATTCTTGATTGTGCAGAGGTGGTAACTCGGATACATCAACAGTCCAAACTTGTCTTTTTTCCACTCGATGATGTCCAGCTTCTACTTGCTCATAATAACTGTAGTCTCTGCCTAAATAATCTGATTTTTTAGCTACTTCAAACCACTCTTTCACAGCTTGATAGAGGAGTTTTTGATTGCCTTTTAAAGCTAAAACATAATCTCCTTTTTTCTTGATAATCAGAGATGTTATTTCTTTTTGACAGCCCATAGCATCTATGGTTATTACGCTTCCGGCAATCTCTAACATTTCTATTAATGCCGGAATTGCTGTCAGTTCATTTGATTTTTTATCGACTTTTTTTTGACCTAAAACCAATTGATGAGATGAAGACCAGGCTGTAACTATATGTAGCGCTTTTTGCTGGTCATTTCGGTCATAAGATTGTTTCATCGTTTTGCCATCAATGGCAATCACGTTTAGTTCTAATTCCCCGACTATGGCATTTACCCAACTCAAAAAGCATTCTTGAAACTGTTGTGGTTCAATTCGGGCAAATACCCGACTAAATGTGTCATGAGATGGTATGCCATTCGGTAATTCTAGAAAGCTTTTTAACCATTCATATTTGGCATTACCATAGGCTTCTATTGCCACCCATCCGTCGGCACCGCTAATGATAGCTAGAATCGCAATCGCTATAATATCTTTGAGTAAGTGTTCTTTACTTCTTTCTATTCTGGGGTCTTTCAAATTGGCAAAATGTTCTAAAAAACTGGCATTTAAAATATTCATTGAAGGCAATGAATCTGTTTGTTTTTGTTGGGAAGTTACAGCTTTACTAAAACCTCTTGCCATTGATAGCACCCATAAACTACAACAAACTACATTGAAATTTAGTCGGATTTAACTGTAGCATATTTTGGGTTCCAGTTAAGATGCGTTTACCCTG
>NZ_JAUBPB010000058.1:0-45635 GCF_036700545.1 Microcoleus sp. SVA1B4 | reverse complement strand
GGCGAAGGCTCAAACACCTTCCGCGCCTTCAACCCAACTCAGTCAGAAGAAACCTACTCGATGGTTACAGCCAACCGCTTTTGGTCGCAAATCTTCGGAATTGCCTTCTCCAACAAACGCTGGTTGCACTTCTTCATGCTGTTCGTACCTGTCACAGGCTTGTGGATGAGCTCCATTGGCATTGTCGGTTTAGCATTAAACCTGCGCGCCTATGACTTCGTATCACAAGAATTACGCGCTGCTGAAGATCCTGAGTTTGAAACGTTCTACACTAAGAACATTCTGCTTAACGAAGGCATTCGTGCTTGGATGGCTCCGACAGACCAACCTCACGAAAACTTCATCTTCCCTGAAGAAGTTCTGCCTCGCGGTAACGCACTGTAATCAGCGCGAAATATCAAAAATTCCAACTTTTTAAAAGGGTAAGATAAAGCACTTTAGGCTTTACCCTTAATGCTTAAAAAGCTCCTGCCTGGTGGCGGGAGCTTTTTGTTTGCAGGATTCGATCGAATTAGCGCCCTAAAAAAAGTTGATTTTGTACAAAAACCAACTCTGCCTGTAGCTAGAACAACTCGTGTCTATATATGGTGAACTCTCCATCTGGCAAGAAATCGATCGACCTTTCCCAGCCCCCAGAGTGGCCATGCACCTGATAACCGCACAGCCCGGATTCTGAAGAACAACATATCGGCACATGGCTGAAACTACGATCGCCCGCTTGCTGTAGAGATCGATCAAAGAGCTTGCAGCAGCAGTAAATTCCCCCGATCTTGCAAAAATCTCAATTTGCATCCCCCACTTCTAATTCCTTGTGTTATTCTAATAATTGTGAATACTAGAACGATACTCAGAACGCAAGTTCTTCTGGTCACGCTGGCAATGGCTAGCGCACAAATCATCACCTTAAATCTTGTATTTAGGTGATGTGCGTTCCAATATAAAGCCATTTAGCTAAACCTGGAGGTGATGCCCATGATAGAAAGTAGTAAACGCATGGGTCATCAGATTGGAAACTACCGGCTGTGCGCCGGGGCCGCTCACTAGCAGTCAGCCGTCGTCTCCAACGGGAAACGACTTCCACGGGGAACCAGGCTGAGCTAGGGATTCTCCCGGCAGTCAGGTTCTAATCTGAAGACCCGCTAGACCGCTCTCACCTCAAATAGTGTTAAATCTTAAGTATTAAAACTTGAGACTAAACGCTATTGGTGAGAGCGGATAGTTTTTGGTCAGGGTTTCTAAACGTTGGCAGTTAATCTGCCATTGCTAATCCCAAAGAAAAAAAAATATGGCTGAGCTAATTAATAATACTGAAATTCAAGATCGCGTCAGTCAATTGTCAGGCTGGACAATTGAAGGTAAACAACTGCGCTCTACCCGTTTATTTAAAGATTTTATCGAAGCGATCGCCTTTGTAAATAAGTTGGTCGCCCCCTCAGAAGCCGCAGGACATCACCCCGACATAGAAATCTCCTACAACAAAGTTACAGTTAACTTAACAACCCACGATGCCGGAGGCTTAACTGAGAAAGACTTTGCGCTAGCCCAAGAGATTTCTGCGCTAGATTAAAAGAGTGCCAGTTGACCCAACAAGAGTCCCCGCTAGAGAAAAGCTCGCAAATAAAAAATCGACTTGGGGTTAAAATCGGGTGTGAAAAAGTCGAGAGGCCCAACGTTCAATGTATAACAGGCTATTCCCCATCATCCGACCATGATCGTATTTGAAAAGCCAGAGTTCAAGAACGAGTCTGCTGCAGCCGAAAAAACCGATCTGATAGAAAAGCTTTTAGATATTGGCGCTGCTCTGTCGAGCGCCCAAGATTTGGGCGACTTGTTAAACTTAATTTTATCCAAAAGTAGGGAAATTACCTACAGCGATGCTGGCAGCGTTTACTTAGTAGATCACAGCGACGAAACACCTAAGCTGCTGTTCAAGGTAGCCCAAAACGCTTCTAAACCCAGCCTGTCGTTTAAAGAGTTTGCTCTGCCACTGACAGACAAAAGCTTGGCGGGATACGTGGCAATAACAGGTCAAAGTTTGAACCTGTCTGATGCCTACGACTTACCCCCCGGCGTACCCTATCGGCTAGATAGCAGTTTTGACAGGGATATTGATTACCGCACTTGCTCGGTAATGGTACTGCCGATGCAAAACCGACAGGGGGAGACAATAGGTGTACTGCAACTGATCAACCGCAAAACAAAGCCAGATACGGTGCTGACAGCAGACAATGCCTGGGAATCGACGCAGCAGTATTCCGAGTGGGAAGAAAGGATAGTTCGATCGCTCGCTTCTCAAGCAGCAATCTCGATCGAGCGCAATCAACTCCAAGACAGCATAGAACACTTGTTCGAGGGCTTCGTCAAAGCCTCGGTGCAAGTCATAGAAGCCAGAGACCCCTGTACCTACGGCCATTCAGAACGAGTAGCAGCCCTGACAGTACGCCTGTCAGAAGAAGTAAACACCGTCAGCAGCGGACGACTGCGCTCTATTTACTTTAACAACCGCCAAATTCAAGAACTTCGCTACGCCGCCCTGCTGCACGATTTTGGCAAAATAGGAGTGCCCGAAGCAGTTTTGACCAAACAGAAAAAGCTCTACCCCGCACAGCTAGAAATCATTCGCCACCGCTTTGGCTTAGCTCAACGGACGCTGGAAATGGAATGCGTCCAGTCTAAATATAAATACTTGCTGGAGCATTCAGCCTACCGAAAACACCAGATCCAGGAGCCAGAGTGCGCTCACTGCCAGCAAATCGAACAGCTAGACACTAAGCTAGCAGAGGCGAAAACCAGATTAGCAGAATACTGGGAAGTGCTGCTAGAGGCAAACGAGCCTCACATTTTGGCAGCAGAACCCCTAGCTCAACTGCGAGAGATTTCTCGACAAACTTACAGAGATATCGATGGGGCAAAGAAACCCCTGCTGAACCCAGACGAGATATTGCAACTGATGGTGTCGAGGGGCAACCTGACGCCGGAAGAACGCTCGGCAATAGAATTTCACGTAACTCACACTTACGAGTTTCTGAAACAAATTCCTTGGACAAAAGATTTAAAAAATGTTCCAGACATTGCCTACGGACATCACGAAAAACTCGACGGCACAGGCTATCCGCGAGGTTTAAACAAGTCAGAAATTCCAATTCAAGCACAATTGATGACGATCGCGGATATTTACGACGCCCTGACAGCAGGCGATCGCCCCTACAAGCGAGCTCTGCGAACAGAGGCAGCGATGAAAATTTTGCGGCAAGAAGCAGCTCACAATAAAATCAACGCTGATTTGTTAGAATTGTTCGATCACCGCCAAGTCTTTAGCGTTCTGGGACACAGCTTGGATGTTAAAGTCGAATCAGCCTAGACGAGTCGGGCGTGCTGTGCTAAAAAGTAAATAGGCAATCGGGTGCTGTCTAGTGTCATCCGTCAAATCAATCCACAGCCCAATCATGGCATGGTTTTGACGCCGTTGAGTAAAGGTTTAAAAACAGGCTTTCTGCAGCCGTCAGTCACATCTATATACTCAGTCAGCCCAAAAGAATCAAAAGAAAAAGTGAATTTTAGGTCTCTTTTTAGAGTATGCTAGTTGAGCAACGACTGACCACATAGAAGACTAGAAAAGTTTCTCTGTAATCGGTGTGAGGATGAGAGTGAATATGTCGAAATTTTTGTGGAGTTACTTACTAATCAGCCCAGCAGTCTTAGGAGCTACCCTAGTAGTTTCTTCGAGCGCGATGGCAGCAGACGCTCAGCAGGCTGCTGATGCGCTCAATCCCGCTGCAGCCAAAGCAGAAACCGCTGAAACCTCCGAAGCGAAACTAAATGCTTTAGCTGCTGTTTCCGAAACAACTGCAGAAACCGCTGAAACCTCCGAAGCGAAACTAAATGCTTTAGCTGCTGTTTCCGAAACAACTGCAGCCTCCGAGCCAGTAGAAGAAATTTCCCAAGTCGCTGGCAGCGAAACCCAGGCAGCGATGGCAGATTTGGCCACGCCTACAACTGAAAGTGCGATCGTCGGAGCCAACACAGCCCCTGCTGAGGTAGAACCCCAAGCGGCATCACAACCTACAAGTGAATCTTTAGCCGCAGTTGAGCAAACAGTAGCTCAACCAGTAGAAAATTCTGCCCCGGCAGCCCAACTAGAAATTCCAGCCCCGGCAGCTACCGCTCTCCCAGAGCAAATCGGTGCAGTTCAATTAGAAACTCCAGCCCCGGCAGTGGCAGAGTCGGCAGAACAAAGTTTGCCACAACCGGCTGAATCTTTAGCTCAAACTGTCGCACCACAAGAGCAAAACCCAGCCGCCACATTAGAACAGCTCAACGAGTACAGCAGCGAAGGTGCTGCCGGGGGCGAAACTCAAGGTCAAGTTACCTCTGTTTCCCAACTCTCCGACGTGCGGCCCACAGACTGGGCATTCCAAGCACTGCAATCCCTAGTCGAGCGCTACGGCTGTATTGCCGGTTATCCCGACGGAACTTTCCGCGGCAACCGGGCCATGACTCGCTACGAATTCGCAGCCGGTTTAAATGCTTGCTTAGACAAGGTAAGCGAGCTAATTAGAGGTGGCACTGGCAACTTCGCTACGAGAGATGACTTGGCAGCCCTCCAACGGCTCCAAGAAGAATTTGCAGCGGAACTGGCAACCCTGCGCGGTCGCGTCGATGCTTTGGAATCTCGGACAGCCGAACTCGAAGCCAACCAATTCTCCACCACTACAAAGCTGACTGGGGAAGCAATTTTTGCTCTCAGCGACGACTTTAGTAGCGACGTTAGCGTTTTTGGCAGAGACGGCGAAAGAATCGGCAGCAACAATAACGAAGCTGTCTTCCAACAACGGGTGCGTCTCAATTTAAACACTAGCTTCACCGGCAGAGACTTGCTGCTGACCAGGCTTCAAGTCGGCAACGGTCAAAGATTTAACCTTGGGGCTACCAGCGAAGGCACTCAAACTTGGAATTTTGTCGGCAGAACCGACAACGTTGTTGCCCTCGACACCTTGCTGTACAAGTTCCCCGTCGGTCAGCGACTGAACGTTAGCCTGATAGCTAACGCTGGCGTTTGGGACGACATTATGCCGACTGTCAACCCTTATTTTGAAGACTTTGACGGCGGTAACGGGTCATTGAGCACCTTTGGGCAGCGGAACCCGATTTATCGTTTGGGCGGTGGCGCAGGTATCGGCTTTGACTATGCCTTCGGTGGCAGGGGCTTGCTGGGCGGCGTGTTCGGCCCGACTTCTCTGTCCTTCGGTTATTTGGCGTCAAATGCAGCCAGTCCGGCTAGGGGTGCAGGCTTGACGAACGGCGACTACGCGGCGATGGGTCAGTTGACTTTTACCCCCGGACGCAACTTGCAAGTTGCATTCAACTACAACCACGGTTACTTTAGCAGAGGTAACTTTGGGTTTGACAATGCTTTATCGAATGGGCCAGGCAGTCTCGGCGGTTTCACCGGTACCGGCGTGGCTAATTCTCTCAACGGTTTGAGCGAAGGCTTTGACGGCTTCAATGCTCGCAAAGTTGTCAGCAACTCCTACGGTGCTCAGGCTTCGTTGCGGCTGAGCCCGAGGTTTATCCTTGGTGGCTGGGCTGGTTTAACCAATGCCCGCATTATCGGCATCGGCGATGCGAGAATCTGGAACTACGCTGTTACCTTGGCTTTGCCTGATTTAGGGAAAGAAGGCAACTTGCTAGGGTTCGTGGTAGGTCGTGAGCCTTACTTGGATAAACTTGAAGCTGCAAGCAGTTTGCGGAGCTTCCGCAACGATGATTCCTATCACGTTGAAGGGTTCTACAAGTTTCAGCTCTCGGACAACATTTCTGTTACTCCGGGCGTGATTTGGGTGACAAATCCTAATCAAGATGACCGTAATGATGACATCATCATTGGTACTCTGAGAACTACTTTCACGTTCTAAGAGCGGGTTAGAGGAGGCAGGGAGGTTATAACATAACCTCTCTGCTGGCCACTCTAAAGGCCAAGTTTAGCCCTGCCTAGCGCAGGGCTTTTTTGTTTGCGGCCGGAAGGGGGCGCCAAGAATATATTAAAAATTAAAAATTATCAGTCATAGAGGCAGACAACCAGGTTTCTTGAGGTAAGGCTGTGGTGGAAGCGGAGGGAGCCAAAACGAGAAACTGGGTTTGTTGGGTTCAGATTGCCGATCGCGTTCCAACGATCAAGTGATGAAAGTCGATTAAGTTCAGTGGAAAACCGGGGTATAATAAAAAGTAAAGTTAGGAGTTAGAATTTGGAACTCAACATTGAGGAGAATTTTAAAATCTGACTTCGGAGTTGATAATTCTGGTATTGGAAGCAATTATGGTAGAACTCTCCTGTAAAAGCGAATACGCAATCTTAGCTTTGCTGGAGCTTGCCGATTGCTACGATGAAGGCGAGCCTCTGCAAATTCGCCAGATAGCGGCTCAGCAAAATATTCCCGATCGATATTTAGAGCAGTTGCTGGCTACCATGAGACGCTGCGGGCTGATTCGTAGCCAGCGAGGAGCTAAGGGAGGTTATATCTTGGCGAGGGAACCGTGGAAAATTACACTCCTAGAAATTATCAACTGTCTCGAAGGCTCAGAGTTCGATCGCTCTGAAAAAGACTCGCCCGCTCAAACTGTAGAAAGTGCGGTGATTTGGGAAGTTTGGCAAGAAGCTCGATCGATTGCCAACTCAGTTTTGCAAAAATATACGCTACAGGATCTGTGCGAAAAGCGCAATGGCAGACGGCAGCTCGATATCATGTATTACATCTAGTTAAAATATTGCCAACTAGGAATTAACATTTACTTTCAACCACAAACTGACAAAGATTATGCGTATTGCTGGCGACATTACAGAATTGGTAGGGCGGACGCCCTTGGTGCAACTCAACCGCATTCCCCAAGCCGAGGGCTGCGTGGCTCGGATTGTGGTAAAACTCGAAGGCATGAATCCGGCAGCATCGGTGAAAGACCGGATCGGTGTGAATATGGTCAATCAAGCCGAGGCCGAAGGGCTGATTGCTCCGGGAAAAACGGTTTTGGTAGAACCGACTTCTGGCAATACCGGAATTGCTTTAGCAATGGTGGCGGCGGCTAAGGGCTACCAGTTGATTTTGACCATGCCGGATACGATGAGCACGGAACGCCGATCGATGTTGCGCGCTTACGGGGCCCAACTAGAACTGACTCCCGGAATTGAGGGCATGAGCGGCTGCATCCGTCGCGCTCAAGAGATTGTGGACAAAACTCCCAATGCCTATATGTTGCAGCAGTTTCGGAATCCAGCGAACCCCCAGGTTCACCGTTCGACAACGGCTGAGGAAATTTGGGAAGATACAGACGGCGAAGTGGATTTCCTGATTTCTGGGGTTGGGACTGGCGGTACGATTACGGGTATCTCGGAGGTGATTAAGTCCCGGAAACCCGAGTTTAAGGCGATCGCAGTTGAGCCGGCCAACAGTCAGATACTGTCGGGCGGAAAGCCTGGGCCTCACAAAATTCAAGGTATCGGTGCTGGTTTTGTGCCGCCGGTGCTGAATGTGGATTCGATCGACGAAATTATAGTTGTTACCGATGACGAGGCGATCGCCTATGGCCGTCGATTAGCCAGAGAAGAAGGACTTTTGTCGGGTATTTCCAGCGGTGCGGCACTATGTGCGGCGGTGAAAGTCGGCAAGCGTCCCGAAAATGCAGGGAAATTGATTGTGATGATTCAGCCTAGCTTCGGCGAACGCTATCTCAGCACTCCTTTGTTCCAAGATCCCGAACTCAATCTGGCGATGGCCCTTAACTAGGCTAGCCTCCGGCCCAAGTCGCAGAAATAGAGAGCAGGGCGTAGACTGTACGCTCTGCTTGGCTTTTGAGTAGATTAAAGAATGGCGATAGATTGTAGCTTTCTCGATCGCGAATGATATCGTTTCCGGTTGCATCGGAATGATTTAACCGCAGAGGGCGCTCCAGAACGCAGAGGGAGAGAATACAGAGATGAATACAGGACGATGCTACTGGATTTGATATGATGCCGAATTTCTGAAGGAGCTTTTTTTTGAACTAACCGCTTTCGGCGTGTTAGCGAAGCGGGCGCTGAGCGCTTTTGTGGCGAAGGAAGAGCAAAGAAAAGAAGGGCTAACTGTTGGCGGGAGCAGCGCTATAGGAGTCCTCAATGTCGATCGATTTGCCCCCTCAAAAGCCTCAATGTTTTTCTAAAATAGATTTATGATAAGTTGAAAACTGAGGTTTTTTACTGACAATTTTTGACATTTATATCAGATAAATACTTAAAAATTTAGCAAAAAATGATATTTTTGTCAAGCACTTTTTACCCGATTATCTAGATTTCAAGGAAATAACAGCGTGTCTTCCGTTATCAATCACTACAAAACCCTAAAAATTAGCCCAACCGCAACACAAGCCGAGATTAAACAAGCATACCGCCGTTTAGTCAAATTATTTCATCCAGACAGCCGCAGCGACATAGCGGGTCACGAAGAGATTGTCCGCCTCAATGCAGCCTATGAAATATTAGGAGACCCCCAGCACAGACAATCTTACGATCGCCAACTTTCCGAGCAAACCGAACAGCAATCACCCAGCGCACCAAACGTCAGCCGCCAGCAAAAACAAACAGCAAGGGAGGCGGATGAACTAATGGAACAGTGGCTGATTAAAGTATACAAACCCGTCAATAGAATGCTGAACAGCATCTTGAAACCACTTAAAAAGGAAATAGACGAATTGTCAGCAGATCCGTTTGATGACGAACTGATAGAAAAGTTTCAACTTTATATCGAAACCAGCCGCGAGTTTCTCAAAAAAGCTCATAACTTTTTTACATCCATGCCTAATCCATCTAATGTAGCCGGAGTTGCGGCCCATCTCTACTACTGTATCAATCAAGTCGGAGACGGCATAGAAGAATTGTATTTATTTACCCTCAATTATGACGATCGCCACTTGCACACCGGTCAAGAACTGTTTAGAATTGCCGCTAGACTGCGGCGGGAAGCGCAGGAGGAATTAAAAATTAAAGTTTAATAAAAGCAGATTGTTCCCTCTTCCCTCTTCCTTCTTCCTTCTATCCTTTACATCCGTTACATCCGTTACAAAATCCGTTGCCGAACTTCCCTCTTCCTTCTTCCTTCTATCCTTTACATCCCGTACATTGCTCGTTGCCGAACTTCCCTCTTTCAAATTCCAAAAAGAACTTGAATGCGCTTGCGAATTTTAATAAAAGGAGTTTGTCCCAGAGAGTCGCCATCCAACAATCCCAAGTCTCTCAAAGCTTGCTGGCGTTCCGACAATTTTTGAGCAATCTGATCGGCTAAATTGGGTTGTTCTCTTAAAAGTTTTTGCAAATCGTGACGTTCCACCACAAACAAAATTGCATCTTCGCTAGTTTTAACAGTCGCCGTTCTCGGAGTACCCAACAGCAAAGATATTTCCCCAAAAAACTCGCCCTCATGAAGCGTAGCAATATACTGACCTGCTTTTTGAGAAAGAACTTCTACAGTACCCGAAAGAATAATATAAAAAGAATCGCCAGGGTCATTTTCCTTACATACAACCTGTCCCGCTGGAAACAGTTGTCGGTAGCCATATTCAATTAACTGCCGCAGTTCTAAATCCGTACACTGTTCAAAATAAGTTACTCGCCGCAACAAATCTCGCAGCGTCCAATTATTAGGGGATTTAGGTACGGAATTTTTAGGTTCAGAAAGTGTGGAATTAGATTTTAAATCTGCTGAATATTTGGTATTATGCGGAAATACTTTGCCGTTGGAATTCTCGTCTTTGTTATTGTGAAAAAAATGAGTTAACTCTTGCGGATTTCGCAGCCACAAATCCCGCTGTGGAAAAGGGATTTCGATATTTCGGTGGCGAAACTCGTAATCTATTAAAAAATTTACTGCACTTTTAATAGCATCGCTTTCCTGTGGCTGGTCAATCCAAACTAAAAGTTCAAAATTTAAAGCGTTATCTCCAAAACCGCGAAACCATACTTTAGGAGAAGGATGGGACAAGACATTCGATTCCATCCGCGCCGCAATTAATAGTGCTTCCGTAACTATTACTGGGTCAGATCCGTAAGCAACGCCGACGGGGATGTGGAGGCGACATCTGGGGTCTCTGTAACTCCAGTTAATAATGTTAGTTTCGACAAATTTAATATTTGGTATAATCACAAATAGTCCGTCAATTGTTTTGATAATTGTAGAGCGGATTGAAATAGTTTCTACTGTTCCTAATAAATTGTCTATTTCAATAAAATCTCCGACTCTAATTTGGTGTTCAAATAGCAGGGTGAGACCGCTGATAAAGTTGCTGGCTAGATTTTGCAAGCCGAAGCCGAAACCAATACCGACAACCCCAGCTAAGACGGTGAGAGAAGTGAGGTTGAGGCCGGCACCTTGCAGGACAAATATACAGCCAAGGGTTGCTAAAATATAGCTAATTATAGTGGAAATTGCTTCTCGACTGCCGCGATCCAATCCCATCCGAACTAGCAAACTGCGCTTGATTCCTTCACTAATAATCTTAGCTATAATCAAGGCAAATATAGCTAAGATTATGAGTTTGACGATCGCACTGATGGACAGATGAGTGTCCCCGATATAGAAGAGTGGGGTTGTCATCGCACCCGAAAAATGTTCAAAAAAGCGATCGGCTCGTGCAGTAATCGAATTCATTAATATTGGGTAATGGGTAATTGGTGATTAGTTTTGAGCGCAACTGAACCGCAAACTGCTAACTATTGCAGAGCTTAGGCGAAAAACTCCAACTGTGGAGTGTCCTGTGTGGCAAAAAGGTCGATTCCCTACCCTTCGGGAACGCTTCGCGAACCGGATATATCCGCACGCGCGTACTTTCTCAAATGCTCGTAACTGATGAGTTAGCAAATGATGGCGAAAAACTATTTTGTAGCGGTATTTTCGGCCGGATATCTGTGTTGTGGCGTAAAATGGGCCCGGCGGCTCGATCGACGACTTGTTGCCAATATTTGGAAAATTGGTAGAAATTCATTTACAGCACCCTCTAATAATCGAAAAATTCCAGCAAAAATTAGTTTATCCTTAAGAAGCGAGTCCTTTACAGAACTTAACAAACTTACCCTACTTGACTTTTATGCAGTGCATCATCAATCGTCGGGCACAGTTTTCGGCTAGTCACCGGTACTGGCTGCCGGAGTTAAGCGAAGCCGAGAACTTTGAACGGTTTGGCCCAACTGCTCGCGCACCGGGACACGGACACAATTACGTCCTTTACGTTTCCATGATAGGAAAACTCGACGAGTACGGCATGGTGCTCAACCTGTCTGATGTCAAGCACGTCATCAAACGGGAAGTTACCAAGGATCTCGATTTTTCCTTTCTCAACGAAGCGTGGCCGGAATTTGAGCAGACTCTGCCAACTACTGAAAACATAGCACGGCAAATTTGGCTGCGGCTAGCCCCTCATTTACCTCTGAGCAAAATTCAATTGTTTGAACATCCCGAACTTTGGGCTGAATATTTAGGAAACGGAATGGAAGCTTATTTAACTTTGTCCACTCATTTTAGCGCGGCCCATCGGTTGGCTCGTCCCGATTTGAGCTTTGAAGAAAACTCGGAAATTTACGGCAAATGTGCTCGTCCCAACGGTCACGGTCACAATTATCATTTAGAGGTGACTGTTAAAGGGGAAATTGATGCGCGGACTGGCATGATTGCTGATTTGGGAGCTTTGCAAAAAGCCATTGACGATTATGTTGTTGAACCTTTCGATCACACTTTTTTAAATAAGGATATTGCTTATTTTGAGAATGTTGTGCCGACTGCGGAGAATATTGCTGTTCGGATCGGGCAATTATTGCGATCGCCCGTTCGGGAATTGGGCGCCGAGTTGCACAAAATTAAGCTGATTGAAAGTCCGAATAATAGCTGTGAAATTTACGGTGCTGATTTAGAAGAAGTGGCGGCACAAAGTCAGCAGCCGGAAGCGATTTTAGCTAAGGTTTAGATTTAAAAATCGCATCGTTTGGGGCGGGTTCACCCGGATCTTTGGCTAATTGTGCAGATTGGTGAAGCCCGCCCTACCAGCCTAATGATGATTCCGAGAGTTTTTCAACCGGATTAGGCGCGAGAATATATTTTTGGACAAAAGTTCCACAGCCAGAATTATTGGCACTTTTCCTGAAAAGTCAGGCTGCGCGCGTATTTTGGAGATAGTAAGTCAGCATTCCTCTAGTCAGCTATTCTAACTGCTGAGAGTATGAGGTCGATCGCCCGATCGCTGACAACCAAGCACCAATTTCTCCTAAATGTAAATGAGTTGACGTTTATGCGCGTCTCTAATCTAGCTCTCTTGACTCTGGCTGCCCTCGCATCCCACAATTTAACTGCTAATACTAGCGCCAATCCTGCTGCACATCCTATTTCTCCTGAGACACCGCAGGCTAGCAACTTTGTTGATGCCGTAAATAATACTGAATCGCGTCCGGCTGAGTCAATTAGCGAGCCTGAGACGATCGCCCACGAACAATTTTCCCCAAATATTACTGTATCCCGTCGGGCTGAGTCAATTAGCGAGCCTGAGACGATCGCTCACGAACAATTTTCTCCGCGAATTGCTGTAAAATCGCCGACAGGTTTGCTCGTAGCTGCCACTCAACCGGATGTATCTGCTAGTGCAAAAACCAAGGCGAATCCTCCGGCTGCATCCGACGATGAACTAACAAAATCTTTACAAGAAACCTGGCTAGCTAAATTAATCGAAACCGGGGCTGAAAGCAATCCTCAAGTTCGCGAGGTTTTCGCTTTTATCTCCCCGTCTAGTGGCAGTGCTGAATCTGGATATAGTTTTAATAGTACCATAACTCTGCTCAATATTTTACTAATTCTTGGTACTGTATTTCCACCGGTGACAATTGCATTTTTTTGGATGATGCGACGGCTGATAATCAAACAGTTGGTGGCTGATGCCAATAAACGATTGCAGGGTATTGGTGTATTGGAATCAGAACTCATAAATTCTAGCCAATTGAATCAAAAGTTGAGGGATGAATTAGCCGCGCAAATGGGTGCAGCTAAACAATCCATTGATTTTTTAACTAGAGAAACTGAACTTTCCAAATCTTCGGTGGAGCAAATTGAGACTCTCAAATCTCAATTTATTATGCACCTGCAAGTTTTGCTGAGAGAAGTTGACGATAAAAAATCTCAAATTGTTCAAGAAATTGCCCAAGTTCCCGCAGTTGTTGCCAAAGAAGCTCTCAAAATCGCACATCAACCGGCTTTAAACAATTCCCAAAATTCGCAAACAGCGCCGGCTAGCAATGAAAATTTGATTGCTGACGATTATATCAAGCAAGCCGAAGGGCTTTATTTTCAAGGCAATTATGATGAAGCATTAGTCTGTTTGGAAAAAGCTGTTTTAGCGAATAAATTTTTGCATGAGGCTTGGTATTGGCGCGGAAATGTGTTAATAAAATTGCAGCGCCCGGAAGAAGCACTCGCCTGTTACGACCAATCAATATCTATTAAACCGGATAACTACGAAGCATGGTATAATAAAGCGCATTTGCTAGCAAAATTGCAGAAGTACGAAGAGGCGATCGCCTGTTACGAGCGAGCAAGTTTGAGCGAATCCAGAAAATACGCTTGTTGGCACAGCATAGGGGCTTTGTTGGGTCAATTGCAGCATTACGAAGAAGCGATCGCCAGTTACGATCGCGCCCTGGCTATCAAAGCAACCGACAGCGAAATTTGGCACAACCGAGGCGCGATGTTGGCCAAAGTACAGCAGTACGCAGCCGCAGTTGATTCTTACGATCGCGCTCTTGAACTCAATCCCAACAGATACGAAACTTGGTACAATCGAGGCAATATGCTGTGGAGACTACTCCGCTACAGCGATGCTATTGATTCTTACGATCGGGCGATCGGCATCCGGCCAGACAAATACGAAGTTTGGTACAATAGAGCGGCTGTGCTCGGAAAATTGCAACGATATCAAGAATCGATCGAATCCTACGACAAAGCAATCGCCCTTAAACCGCAGGATTTTGAAGTGTGGCACAACCGAGGCGTAGCTTTCGAGAAACTGTCGCAGCACGAAGCAGCAATTGCCTCTTACGAATCAGCAATTACCCTTAATTCCGAGTGTTACGAAGCTTGGTTTGGCAAAGGCGAATCTTTGGCAAAATTGCAGCGCCCTGAAGAAGCGATCGCAGCTTATGAGAAAGCAATTGCTATTAAGCCAGACTCCTACGATGCTTGGCACCACTTGGGCACAGCTTTGTCAGCATTAAAGCGCTATGAGGAAGCAATGGCAGCTTACGATCGAGCTATTGCCATCAAACCTGACAATGCGGAAGCTTGGCGCGATCGAGGCGCAATTGTATCGGAATTAAAACAGGATACACACGGAAATGAATCGGGTGAAAAAGAGACTTAAATAGTCCTGGACGCACGGGTGGTCAGAAACCGGGTTTTTTGCGAAAATACTGCATCCCGACCTTTAAAACTGGTAAAAACCCGGTTTTTTTGGTATTTATGCGTCCACGACTATTAAATTCAGTCCCAATCCGGTTGTTCAAAATTTATAGGTGCATCCCTCCCGTTGTTGACGAGTATTTAACGAGACTTGATAGCGGGCCTTTAAATGCTTTTTGTCTAAGGATTCTTATCTAAATTTTTCCTCTTTTTTCCGCTCTGTTTGGGGCGTTTTTTTTTATGGTAAATTTAGGTAAGCTGCAAACAAGGAGAATAGTTATATGTCTGTTCAGCTTCAAAAACGGTTATTTACAGTAAAAGAATATCATTTGATGACTGAGGCGGGTATTCTCTCAGAGGGCGATCGGGTAGAACTTATAGAAGGAGAGATTGTTAAAATGGCTGCAATTGGTACTCGTCATGCAAGTTCTGTTAAGCGTCTCACCAGGCGCTTCAGCCTCATTCCAGAAGATCGGGCCACTCTGGGTGTCCAAGACCCTATCCAGTTGACTGAGCGCACTGAACCTCAACCGGATGTTGTATTGCTGCAATCTCGTGCTGATTACTACGCCACAGCCCATCCAGTATCGTCTGAAGTTTTGCTGTTAGTTGAGGTTTCAGATAGTACGGTTGATTATGATAGAGATGTGAAAGGATCGATTTACGCGCGATCGCTCATTCAGGAAGTTTGGCTGGTAGATTTAGTTGAAAATTGTTTGGAAGTCTACCGTCAGCCCGGCCCGAACGGTTATAGTTTAATGCTCAAGTTTTGGCGCGGTCAACAAGTTGCGCCGCTGGCTTTTCCCGAATTTGAAGTGAATGTTGATTTTATATTGGGTTAATAAAAAATTTTTCTATTATTAAATTTTACCAATTTAGGGGGCGACTTGAATTCGGCAAATTTCGCTGCTTCGTTCTACTATAATAAGTTTAATTCCTCAAATCAGCGCAAGTTTTATGACTATTGCCAAATCATTTGAATTGGAAGTCACCCATCTCCCAGATCACACTGAATTACCAGAGTCGGACGGTACTTTTGTGAAAAACTTTCAAGAACTTCCTCAAAGCATTATTCTCACTGATTCACTCCGACCAATTTTGCAACGACTTCATCCAGACGGACGCTATCGTATCGGTCAAGATTGTGGGATTTATTGGCGTTTAACTGACCCACTAGAACGCGGTGCCGAAGCGCCCGATTGGTTTTATGTGCCGAATGTTCCCCCACTATTAAATGGTGAGGTGCGACGTTCTTATGTATTGTGGAAAGAATACGTTGCACCGCTGATTGTTTTGGAATTTGTGTCGGGGAACGGTGCAGAAGAGCGAGATAGAACGCCGCCACCAGAACCCGGTCAAGCAGAAGAACAAAAGGTGGGAAAATTTTGGGTTTACGAACAGGCGATTCGCGTGCCTTACTACGGCATTTATGAAGTGAAAAAAGCTGCTGTAGAAATGTATCATTTAGAAGACAATTGCTATCAGCGCATGAGTGTAAATGAGCGCGGTCGCTATCCAATTCCTCAGCTTGGAGTTGAGTTGGGAATTTGGCAAGGTGAATATGATGAGATGAATTTACCTTGGTTGCGTTGGTGGGATAGTGAAGGGAATTTGCTGTTAATTGGAGAGGAACGTGCGGCAGAAGAACACCTGCGGGCCCAACGAGAAAGCCTTCGCGCGCAACAAGAAAGCCTTCGGGCGGAGGAAGAAAAACAACGCGCCGATCGCCTAGCAGCAAAATTGCGCGAAATGGGGATTAATCCTGATGAGGTGTGATGGTTTTTAGATTGTTAAATGGGGTACAATCCCACTTTTTAAACAGCACAAATATCAGAAGCCCCAAAAGGGCGATCGCTCCCCTCATCTATATCCCAATATTAAGATTTCCTTAGTTGCTGCCGTGGCGCACAGAAATCGGTGATACAATCAACAGCTTAGCTAGGGGTGCCCGAATATCCGGGCTGAGAAAACACCCTTAGAACCTGAGTCTGGGTAATACCAGCGGAGGGAAGCTGTTTATCAAGGAAATTAAATATGCGTACCGAATGGATCGCTAAGCGTCAGGGCCAAAGCAATGTATCTCAAATGCACTACGCCCGCCAAGGTGTAATTACTGAGGAAATGCACTTTGTTGCTAAGCGAGAGAATCTCCCGCCAGAACTTATCCGCGCCGAAGTAGCGCGGGGACGGATGATTATTCCCGCTAATATCAATCACCCGAATTTGGAACCGATGGCGATCGGTATTGCGTCTAAATGCAAAGTCAATGCTAATATCGGTGCATCTCCCAACTCTTCCAATATGGAAGAAGAAGTTGACAAGCTTAAACTAGCAGTGAAATACGGCGCTGATACCGTGATGGACTTGTCCACCGGTGGCGGCAACTTGGATGAAATCCGCACTACGATTATCAAAGCTTCACCAGTGCCGATCGGTACTGTACCCATTTACCAAGCACTAGAAAGCGTTCATGGTAATATGGAAAGTCTGACCCCCAATGACTTTCTTCACATCATTGACAAACACGCTCAACAAGGTGTTGATTACCAAACAATTCACGCCGGAATTCTGATCGAGCATTTGCCGTTGGTAAAAAATCGGCTGACTGGAATCGTCTCTCGCGGCGGCGGCATTTTGGCGCGGTGGATGCTGCATCACCACAAACAAAATCCCCTCTACACTCACTTTAACGACATCATTGAAATCTTCAAAAAATATGATGTTTCGTTTAGTTTGGGAGATTCTCTGCGTCCCGGTTGCACTCACGATGCTTCTGACGAGGCTCAATTAGCTGAACTCAAAACTTTGGGACAATTAACTCGCAAAGCTTGGGAACATGATGTGCAGGTAATGGTGGAAGGCCCAGGCCACGTTCCGATGGATCAAATTGAGTTTAATGTCAAGAAACAAATGGAGGAATGTTCCGAAGCACCCTTCTATGTTTTAGGGCCGTTGGTGACAGATATTGCGCCTGGATACGACCACATTACCTCAGCAATTGGGGCAGCGATGGCTGGTTGGTACGGTACTGCAATGCTGTGTTACGTGACGCCGAAGGAACACTTAGGATTGCCGAATGCTGAGGATGTCCGAAACGGGCTGATTGCTTACAAAATCGCGGCTCACGCTGCAGATATTGCACGGGGCCGTCCGGGTGCGCGCGATCGCGATGATGAACTCTCGAAAGCGCGTTACAATTTCGATTGGAACCGTCAATTTGAGCTGTCATTAGATCCAGAACGGGCAAAGGAATATCACGACGAAACTTTGCCGGCAGATATTTACAAAACTGCTGAATTCTGTTCAATGTGCGGGCCTAAGTTCTGTCCGATGCAGACTAAGGTTGATGCCGATGCTTTGACGGAATTAGAGAAGTTTTTGGCTAAGGAACCTGTCGCCCAAAGCTAATTGGATTAATTTGTAGGGTGGGCATTGTCCACCTTACTTAATCGTAAAGCTGTTTCGTTTCTTGTGGGGCGGGCATCCAGCCCGCCCAAAATTAGCGTGCTGAGGGCGCACCTTACTTAAGGTTATATAGCAATCCTAAATCATTTGTGAATTTCTTACTCCCTCCCCTTGGTAAGGGGAGGGTTGGGGTGGGGTAAAAAATTTACGACTCCTGCAAGGATTTCTATATTAAAAGGAGTTTCCGAAAAGGAGAATTGCTATGTTCCCTTGCAGGTACTTTTTTGTTACCAAGGAATCCAGAATTTTATCGAGATTGGGATGAGCCAAAAAAGTAGCTATTTGCTGTTTAGTTAATAGCTTGCCATCTGCGTCATGCCCAAATTATTTATTTCGCCTTTTCAAGATAAAACTCTTCATCAACTCAATTTCGTATAAACTCCACTCGCCTCGCAAACCCAGTGCCCAAGAATGAATCGAATTGCCACCGCGATAGTCAATTAGCGGCCTACCCTGTACTGGTAAACTAACTGAGCGTCGGGATTGATTTCGCTGCTTAATACGAATTCTGTTTCCAGATTCAAGGAACCAGCGGCGGATTCAAACGCTAATCTAATGCCGTCTCTTCCTGAGAATAAGCCAATAAAACGGATTTTTTTCAGGGCCATTAAGTTGGCGGTAAAAACTCATATTTTGTACTATTTTTTAAGGGAGGCAGAGCCTCTATATCTTCATTACCAGGCAGAGCCTGGTAACGAGAAACGAGAAATTTTCAATTCGTAGGGTGCGTTAACGCCGTGTAACGCACCGCCAGCCTCATGCACCATTTTAGCTAAGTAAAAGATTTACCTGGAGATGTTAGCTCGCGCTGTCTGTTGGCACGTTGAAAGAATGCGGCGATCGTTTGAGCTAATTGCGCGAATAGAATGCAGATTTGTTAGCTGAGTATTGATTTCAACTGTTTGAACTTTTCCGGCTGAGATTGCCTTCCCGTACAGTGTATTTCCCTGAATTTTACCAGTGAAGCACGCAAAATCCGATCGCGGCGCGTAGATTGCACCAACGACGCGATCGTCCTGGCGTTGAAACACGATATAGTTTTGAAGAAGTTGGTTTGGCTGTGGCGAATCTCCGTACAGGTAAATACCATCTGGCAAAGCAGCAACATTAGTCTTCGATGGATTTTGTTGTGCTTGAATCGGTTGTGGCTGAATGCCAACACCAATTAGTGTCAGAGGAAAAATAAAGGCTGTTGCCAGTAGTTTCCATTTCTCTTTAATAGATGCAGGTAAAATCATTACTGCTTCTCCTTGCGTCGTCATCTAACATATTAAAACAATCTTCTCTAGTTAATATCTCACTCAGGTTATAATTTCGCTCTGCTAAAATCAGCCGATTGGTATAGATTCTGAACCTGAAAGCTTGCGCTTGTTTAGCACCGAAAACTTTATTTTCCCTTGTCCTCCAAGTGCCTGAGCTGATTTTGATAAAATTAGAGCAGACATAGTTTCTAATCCCACCCCATAAAACACCGATCTAACCTTGATGCCGATGCTTTGGCGGAATTAGATAATTTTTTGGCTAAGGAACCTGTAGCGCAAAGCTAGTTGCTAGGGTGAGCGGAAACACTCCGCCCACCCTTCCCAATTCACCAGGCGCTAACTTTTTGTTTGGTAGAGCACAAAACATTCTGGATAACTTCTAGAGCAACCGCTTTAACTACATTAATACTTACACTATTACCCAGTTGATGATAAGCTTTATCATCATTAGGATGCAGAATAAAACTATCCGAAAAACCTTGTAACCGCGCCGCCTCGCGGGGAGTAATCCTGCGGACTCGGTTATGATAGTATACTCCTAATCTATTAGCATCACTGGCAACAATTGTTACCGAAATTTTCTGCGGATCGAGAAATTTATATACTTCAAAGGAAAAGTTACCGGATACAGGTTTGTATTGATTGTTGTTCCGTTGCAGGTACTTTTTTGTTACCAAGGAATCCAGCATTTCATCGAGATTAGGATGAGCAAAAAAAGTAGCTATTTGCTCTTTAGTTAATAGCTTGCCATCTTGGTCAGATCCAAATTCTTTATTGCGCCTTTTCAATATAAAAAGATTCATTAATTCAATTTCGTCTAAACTGCACTCGCCTCGCAAACCCAGTTCCCAAGAATGAATCGAATTGCCACCGCGATAGTCAATTAGCCGCCTACCGTGCAGTCGGCTGAAATCATTGTTAACTATGTGTTTCAAGGCTTTAACAAATTCTGGCGAACAATCATATTTTGGCTCGGGATTGTCTTCCAAAATATCTGCAACTGTGACAGGTTTACTTAACGGGGAAAATAACGATAGCTGTTGATGACTAGAGGAATGCGAATCTTTTGGGCCTACGTCGGTAATTAGCTTAAATTGGGGCGAAGCATTTAAAATTCCTACTAGGTAAACTCGAACGCGGTTCTGAGGTAAACTAAAGTTAGAGCTGTTGAGCAAAAAATAATCGAAGCTGTAACCTCGGCTTTTGATTTCGCCCTTAATAGTTTCGAGGGTTCTGCCGCCGTCGTGGCTGACAAGCCCCCGCACGTTCTCGAAAATAAATGCTTGAGGTTTAAAGGTATCAATTAACCTTGCAATCTCAAAAAATAGGGTGCCTCTGGTGTCTCCAAATCCCTCTTTCTTGCCAGCATAGGAGAAAGACTGACAAGGAAATCCCGCTAGTAAAATTTCATGTTCAGGGAGTTTGTCAATTAATCGGATGTCGCCTAAAGGTGTGTCGGCAAAGTTTTTCTGGTAAACTAACTGAGCGTCGGGATTGATTTCGCTGCTTAATACGCATTCTGTTTCCAGATTCAAGGAACGAGCGGCGGATTCAAACGCTAATCTCATGCCACCTATTCCTGAGAATAAGTCAATAAAACGGATTTTTTGCATAATAATTTTAGTTAGTTTAAATTTTAACACCCTTTCTTAAGTATAGCATCTCTTTACTCATTGTTAGGGACAAAGTAATCCCTCAAAAACTCGCAAAGTACATTAAGTTCATTGTGGGAAAATGCAACAGTGCAATGACTATACGTACACAAGGTTCTGATTGCATTTTCCCTCTCAAAGTTACCAGCGCCATCAATGACATAAGCCATTTTATAACCTGCCTTTTCAATCTGCTCAAATCTAGCTCTTGCTTGTCCAGCTTTACGTTCAATTACGCTATTTGTTGTTACCTGAAAGCTAATCTCTATTGCAACATACTTATCTTGTTTAGAAAGAACTAAATCAAATGTTGTTAGTCCTTTTTCGCTTTCTTGGTCAGTATGTCTAACGCCGGGTAAATGACCGTTAGGTCTAATAGCTATATCTATAACCCCTAAATTATCTTGTAAGTATTCTTTGACAAAGTTTTGAGCGATTTGACCTAAAGTGTTGGATTGTGACCCAGAGGTGATCCGGCTAACCCAGATATATCGTTGTTTAATAAACTTATTTAATTTATCGGGTTGACCTAAGTAATTACCAATTTCACATTTAGCTAGAACCTCAGCGCTTTTTTCATTCAGTGAACTAGCGCCGAACAAAAGAATTGCTATTAAATCTTTATGTGCCAAAGAGAGAGATTGATTTTGGAGTATTTTTTTACCGTCAATCCCTAGTTTATTATTGGTTAGTTGACCTGATGCTGGTAGAAAAGTGAATTGATAAGAGTAAGTTTGCAGGTTCCAAAGGTAATCTAATCTCTTTAAGGGAAACATAGAATTAAACTGACTATTCACTCTTTTTATCATTTCTCCCCCAAAGTCCGCCAGTACAATTAAATGTTTCAGGAACATATTTGCAGAAAGTGTTGAAGCTTCTACTATTTGAAATAATCCGCTTAACTCCGAAACAGGGACGCTAAGAATAGCAATAAATTGCTCTTGAGTTTCTATCAATTTTGGTATGACACTGAGTTCGGCTTCCTTTTGAGATAAGTCGGAAGGCCAAAACATAGAAGCTAACTCACGGATTTCTTCAACTGTTCTTCTGTAATTTTGAGTTGACATTTTTGGTTTGGTGTGATACTAAGTGCTGTGAGTTTGATGAGATCGCCCCCCCTTCTCGCTATTAAATGTTCGGCGGCCGTTGACGCGATTCTTCTGGGGAGGAGGCTGGCGATCGCACTTGTCCCTATTTTTTGCTAGCCATCCACTTTTGAAGATCATTAATCGTAAAAACTGTTTCAAAGTCCAATCCAACAGATTGATAAAACTCCGCACCACCTTGCTCCCTGTCAATCAGCGACAAAACGCGATCGACTTTATAACCAGCCGCCCGCAGCCTTTCCACCGCCTGCATCGCCGACTTACCCGTCGTCACCACATCCTCCAAAACCGCCACATTCGTCCCCTCTGGCAACAGCGGCCCCTCAATGTACGCCATTGTCCCGTGTCCCTTCGTCTCCTTTCTGACAATTAGCGCCGGAATCGATCGACCTTCCAAAGCCGAAACCACACTCACAGCAGTTACAATCGGGTCAGCACCCAAAGTCAAACCGCCCACAGCTTGCACATCCGACGACAGCATCGACAACAGCAAACGTCCCGTTGCCAAAGCACCTTCAGCGTGCAGCGTCACCGGTTTGCAGTTAATGTAATAAGAACTTTTCTGCCCTGAAGACAGCACAAAATCGCCTTCGCGATAGGCAAACTCGCACAGCAAATCTAGAAGTCGATCGCGCAACACCTTTAAATCCGCAGCATCCATAACTCACACCCTATAAAAAACACAAATAATCCGCCGATAATCAGTTTATCAAAAAATTGGGTTGAAAATCCCGTCTTTCGCTTGACCGAAGGCATCCAGGATAAAAGCCCCCGGATTCATTCCAACGCGCCAACTCAGGACCCAGAAATAAAAAACCTGTCTCCGATGAAACTTGCCGAACGTATTTATCCGTGCGGTCAATGCTTCAATTCTAAAATCTAAAATCTAAAATCGATTGACGGCTTTTTGATAGAATACACATGGTTGTAATTCCCAAGGTGGGCGGTTGTGAAGCGGCTTTTAGTCGGCACCCTCGAACCTGAAAGCTTTTTAAAAGCAAAAAGAAGGGTAGCGAAAACCTTGTAAAATAGAGCTGGGGAATCAACGCATTCTCACCCACCAGAAAATCAATAATTTGTTTCAATCAAGTAGGGTGGGGCACACCCGAACTCTAGGTTCGTATCCTAGTACGCTTTTGGAGATAGACCCTCTGGGGTGGTTGTGAGTTAAGCTCGTCAATTGGTGCAATTGCACGGTTGAAAAGTTTAAGGATTGCCGAAAGGACGCAACATTTTAAGGTCAGTCGCTGAATTAAGAATCCCTGTCCTTTAGGTCAGGGAGTGTCAAATTGGAATCGGAATTAATTAAGGAGGCCCAAATATATGAGTCAAAAGTTAAAAAGCCTAAGCGGCGCGTTGATTCTCGCTGTCGCCTCTGCCGCAATGGCATACGTCAAACCAGCTCAAGCACAAACAGAGCGATTTCACCCGATTGCCGACGACTTCAACCGACAATACTTTGAAGCTTCAGGAGACTTTTACCACAACGTCAGCTTGCAAGGTTACTTGGGCGACTATTTAGGCATCGGTTCCCCCAGCGGCGTCGTTGCCTTTCCCGAAAAAGAAATCGAGCGGGATGCCAGTCGCCTCAGCGGCCTTTACCGACGAGTCATGCAGCGACAAGTTTCCAGCGACCCGATTCTCCGCGTCCCAGATGCAGTCAATCCCTTCGATGCCTCAATCATGGCACTCCCTGCTGCTTGCCAGCTAGGACCTCAACCAAGCGGCTGTTTCCCTACTCCCGCCGGACTCCAAGATCAGTTTACACTTCCAAGACAGCAGCAAGATTCACCGACTGATCCAGGGCCCGTTAGAGGACTTTATCAAGTATCGCCCCCTGGTAGAAATTAACTGCCAGTTCGGTATAAGTTTCCGGTTGCATCCTAATTAATATTACCCACAGTCAGGACACGGCAATGCCCCAGGCGTGTCAAATTAAGCTTTTCGTCCGCTAGTCCTCCCGCCTACCCGGCAGTCCGCCAGGGAATGAATTCCACGGGGCTTATAGCGAAAGTCCTCTCAAAGAGGACTGAATAATTCCTTAGTCCTCTGAAGCGAGGACTTCAGCTTTGAGGCAGGGGTTTCAACCCCTGTCGGAATATCGGTTTAACGTGTTTGTTGACACCAATGGGCAATGCCGTTTCCTGCAATTAATCGGGCGATAGTTACATCTCTCGCGAGCGCCATCGATTATTTTGGGGTAGGGAAACGGCAATGCCGTGTCCTCCGTTGCTCAAACTTATGATGAAACAATGCTGCCATCAGGCATGATTGTTCCTTTCAAAATAGCTTCGCCCAAATTAGCTCCCGCCAAGTTCGCTCCTCGGAGATTTGCCCCAGTCAAATTAGCCCCTCTCAAATCAGCTTTGCCAAGGTTTGTCCACCGGAAATCTGCCGCGCTCAACTGTGCAAAACAGAGATTTGCCCGGAAAAGATATGCTGCAGTGAAGTGAGCTTCTGCGAGGTTAGCTTTAGAGAAATTGGCTGCATAGCAATGTGCTTCAATCAATTCGGCTTGAGTCAGATTGGCTTGACTGAGATTAGCACAGTTGAGGTTCGCGCCCATCGCATTAACTCGAAACATCACCGCACCGATTAAATTCGCCTCTCCAAAATCGGTTTGTTGGAGATTGGCACCGCTAATGTCCGCGCCAATTAAATTAGCACCGCTCAAATCAGATCCTCTGAAGTCAGCCGCTTGGAGGTTGGTTCCAGTTAAATTAGCTTTAATTAAATTAGCTTCCAGCAGTTGCGCTCCGGCAAGATTTGCTAAACTAAGATTAGATTCAGCAAGGTTTGCCGCAATTAATTTAGCCTTAAACAAATCTGTTTTAAAAAGGTTCGATCGCCAAAGATACGCACCTCTGAGATTTGCTTCGGCGAGGTTAGCTTCACTGAGATCCGGTTCTATATTTGGGTTGAGATTTCTCCATTCAATCCAACTAACTGCACCTTTTTTTAACAGCGCTAAATGCTGTGTGTTTGCCATAATTGCCTCTCCTTAAACGGCTATTCCTTGCGACCAAAAATTGCTGGATTTTCTCGACCCGTCACGCTTTCCACCGCCGCAATTGCTGCCTGGGAACCTGCTATAATATCTCGTTCTGCGCCGCCGAGGTAAAGCCGTCCGAAACTGCCTACAGCCTGAACCTCTAAGATGTTAATAGATGCGCCTTTTTCTGCTTCATTAGCCGCCAGCGCTGCATAGGCCGCGGGTTCTACTTCCAAGACGTAAAGCGTTTGTCCCGCCAGCAGCAACTGTCCGCGCCGGGTGCGGTTGATTAATTGTGTTTGGTGGGCATCAATATTGCGAATAATTTGACTGGAAATCACTCGTGGTTTGATACATTCTTCTCTGCGGACTCCGATGAATTCTAGAATTGCTTTACCTGCGGCCCGCGTTTCCCCCTGCTGACTCGAGTGTACTTCCAGAAGTCCGTACAAGCGTTCGACTATCTGTACTCCGGGGCGCACGGAGGCAGATTTGAGGGCGACATCGGTAATTCGGTTAATTTCGATACCGGGCGAGATTTCTATCCACAGCGACGCATCCCCTGGCAGCGGCAAGAATCCGGCGGCGACTGTGCCGATGTATGCTGCGTGCTGTGGCTGCAAGTTGTCTAGAAATACGTAGCTGCGTAGCTCTATACCCAAAAGTTTCTATCTCCGTCGATCGACTTCCAACAGTTGTCTGTGCAATATCTGAGTTTACCTTTTTTTGTAAACAACACCTTGTCTATTGTCGGGACTGCCGGAGTGCGTCATAACCGAGTGAGGTGCCAGACCCCCTATTTCTAGTACCGGAGTGCCTCCGCGAGCAATATTTCATTTTGTGTGCCTGCTAAAAATTTGATATCAATCTGTAGTTATAGGTGGAACATAACCATCTTTACTGCTAGAGGTGGATTTAACTTTAAAAGCCAATCGATATAGTTTTGATAGTTAAAGATTTTAGCCAACAGAGAGCATTTGAATTATGAAACGTTCTGATTTATCCAAAGCAATCGGTGCAGGTATTATAGCTGCTGGTTTAGCCCTAGCACCAGCTCATCTGCCTGCTTCAGCTCAGACAGATACAACTGGCGGTACTAACAACACTACAACCACCACCACTCCTCGCTCCGATGTCTACAATGCTGAAACAGATCGCGATTTTGATTGGGGATGGTTGGGACTGCTAGGCTTGTCTGGTTTGTTGGGTTTGATTCCCCGCAAACGTGAAGAAAATGTCCGCTATACAAGTACAACGAGTGAACGCGAGCCCGCCGTGCGTACTGACTACCGCTAAGAATTGAGTCTTAGGGCTGTGGGCATCATGCAGGGACAGGATGTTTTAACCTGTCCGATCAGTACCAATAATCATCAAAAAACCTCCATCTGTGGGGTTTTTTTATTGGAGATGATGCGCGATCGATCGACAATAAAATTGGTTACATCTGAAATATTGTACCATTGTCAATCAGATTTTTATGAACAGGCTTTCCGGCCTGTTCCACAAGAAAATTCACTTTTTGTGGAACAGGCCGGAAAGCCTGTTCCTGACAATGGTGCAATATCTCAGATATAAGCGGAATTGAGATTATTAACTTCTTCCTATCTTCTTCCCTTCTTCCTTTGCGTTCTTTGCGTCTTCGCGGTTCATTAAATAAAGACTTTTCAGACACAAAAAGACTTTAAATAAGGTTTTTGCCCGATCGATCGAGTACCTCCCAAACCGCCTGCACCAACTTTTCGGGGTCTAAAGGCTTACAAATGTGTCGCTGGAACCCCGCAGCCAGGGCCTGCTGATAGTCAATTTCTCCAGCATAAGCCGTGAGGGCGATCGCCGGAATCCGTCCCCCTTTGTCGGGCGCCAGAGCCCGAACCTGTCGCATCAACATATAACCGTCGGTATCGGGCATTCCAATATCGCTCAACAGCAAATCCGGCACAGACTCAGTTAAAACCGCCAAGGCATCGGCCGCGTTAGCAACTGCTGTAACACTTGCCCCACACTCCTCAAGCAGAAAAACCACTAAATCTAGCGCATCGGCCTCATCATCCACCGCTAACACCTTGACACCGCTCAAATTGAAGGATTGATCCGGCGACGCAGTTCCCGCAGGACTTGTCTGAGACTGGATCGGCATCAGAGGTATCCTGACAGTCAAGGTTGCACCTTGTCCTTCGCCGGGACTGTCTGATTTCACCGTGCCGCCGTGGAGTTCGACGAGATGGCGGACGATCGCCAATCCTAAACCCAATCCGCCAAACTTGCGCGTCATCGAGCTGTCAGCTTGCCGGAAGTAGTCGAATACATAGGGCAGAAAATCAGGTTCGATACCTTTTCCAGTATCAGTTACAGTAATTTGGGCCTTAGTGTCAACCCGATCGAGAACGACTTGGATTTTGCCCGACGGCGGGGTGAACTTGACGGCATTTGACAGCAAATTCCAGACTACCTGCTGAAGTCTGCCCGCATCGCCCAACACCGGGCCCAGATCCGGTGCAAATTGAGTGGTGATTTGAATCGACTTGACTTGGGCCGCCAGACGCACCGTTTCAATAGCAGCGCCGATGACCTCGGCTAAATCCACAGGTGCAATATTCAAGCTAACCTTGCCTTGCAGAATCCCCGACACGTCGAGCAAATCTTCGATAAGCTGGGTTTGCAGTTTGGCGTTGCGCTCGATCGTCTCTAAGGCATAACGCTGCTTTTGGGGTGTCAGAAGATTCGATTGCAGCAGCTTCGCCCAGCCCATAATCGGGTTTAAGGGAGTCCGCAATTCGTGGGACAAAACAGCCAAAAATTCGTCTTTGACGCGGTTAGCGCGTTCTGCCTCTTCCCGCGCTGCCTTTTCGCGGGCTAGAAGGCGTTCCCGTTCCGCTTCTGCAACTTTGCGATCGGTAATATCGGTGTTAGTGCCACACCAGCGCAGCAGATTGTTTTGCTCGTCGTGAATCGGCACGGCGCGGGAGAGAAACCAGCGGTACGATCCGTCTTTGCCGCGCAAGGGGAAAGTATCTTCCCAGAGTTCGCCTGTTTCAAGGCAGCGCCTAAATTTTTCCACAACGCGATCGAGGTGTTCCGGGTGGTGTACCTTTTGCCAGCCCCAGCCTAGCATTTCTTCTAGGGTGGTGCCTGTGTAGTCAAACCAGCGTTTGTTATACCAGAAAATCCCCCCAGCAGCATCTGTCATCCAAGCCAACTGAGCGATGTTGTCAGCTAGAGCGCGGAACCGAGCCTCGCTTTCGTGCAGCTCATGCAGAGCTCGCGCGTGCAGGATCACCGTCCAGAGGCGAGCCACCACTTCTTGCATCAGCCAAACTTCATCGGGCCGCCAGTGCCGAACCACCCTTGATGTCACCAGCAAAAGAGCCACCCAGCGCCCTTCCTGAAGGCAGGGAACATCGACCAAAGCACGAATCGACACGGCACCGTAGTTATCGAATAAATGCCCTGTATGCGGGTCATTAGCGATATCTGAGATGACAAGGGTTTGACCTGCCATAGAGAGAGCTTTCAGTTCTGGCGTCTTAAAGTCTGAGATTTGATAGGTGCCGACGGTGCTGGCCAGGTCGGACTGGTGCCAGTCTTGGTGGACAATTGCCCGATCGGCTTCTAAATCGATTTCGTGCCAGATGCAGCGATCGACCTTTAAATATTCTCCCAGACTTTTCATGGCTTCCCACAACATTTCTGTGGGGTTGAAGCGCTGTCGCAAGCGGGCTTCGAGATCGGAGAGAAACTGCTCGTTGAGTTGGGCTTGTTTGCGATCGTGAATATCGGTGTTTGTGCCGATCCACTCGACAATCTGGCCCGCTGCGTCGCGAATTGGCACGGCGCGGGACAAATGCCAGCGTTCCATCTGGTCTACTGCCCGCCGCAGGCGCAGCTCAATTTGATAAACTTCTCCGGTGATTTGACATTCTTCCCAGCGGGCCCAAGATTCTGCCAAATCCGAGGGCGGGACTAGGGATTGCCAATTGCTTTGAGCCGCTTCCTCGTAAGACATTCCCAGATATTCCAACCATTGTTGTTGATTGGTAAAGCGAATTTCCCCGCCGGAACTTACGTTCCAAAGCAGGTGGGGCAGCGACTCAGCTAGGAAGCGAAAGCGGCGGTCGCTTTCTGCTAAGCTTTCTTCTGCTCGTTTGCGATCGTCAATATCAATGCCGATACCAGCCCATTGCACCACCTTTCCCTTCCTGTCTTTGACGGGTACAAGTCGCGCTAGATGCCAGCGGTAATTACCATCAAACCTGCGTACCCGACACTCGAATTCGTAGGCTTCCCCGGCTGCAATCGCAGGAGTGCGCGTGGCGACAACTGCTGGCAGATCATCAGGATGAAATAATTGCAGCACCGGCGCAAGCATCGGCAATTCTGGCCTCATGCCGGTATAGGTTTTCCAGTGTTGGTTGCAAAACTCTAACCTGCCGTCGGCGGTGTTGATCCACATTAATTCCGGGACACCATCGGCGAGGGTGCGATAGAGATTTTCGCTGTGCCGCAGTGCTTCTTCTATTTGCCGGCGCTCGGTTTTGTCCTGCATAATTTTCAGGAAACCTTGCACCTCGCCGTCTGCGTCGCGCAGGGGCATCACCAGCCCGCTGCCCCACAAGCTGCTGCCGTCTTTGCGGAGGTGCCAGCGCTCGTTTTCTGCCTTTCCCTGAGTCAGGGCGATGTGCATTTCTGCTTCCGGCTTTCGGGCAGCAGAGTCTTCTGGAGTAAAGATGATGCGTCCGTGCTGCCCGACGATTTCAGTTTCGGAATAGCCCAGCAATCTCTGGGCCCCTGCGTTCCAACTGGTAACCTGTCCGCCGATGTCGAGGGTGAAGATGGCGTAGTCTTTGGCGCTGTCGAGAATCAACTGCAGGTGGGTTTCACGATCGCACAGTGCTGCTTCTGCTTGTTTGCGCGGGGTAATGTTGCTGGTGAAGCCGACTATTTTGGTCGCTTCACCTTGCTGGTTGCGGATCAAACAGCCGCGTTCCGAAACATCGATCCAGCGCCCATCTTCGTGCCGGACTCGGTACTCGATTTCATAGCGATCGGGAATAGTCAAGATTGATTGCCCCCCGGCTTGGATGCGTGCCAAATCGACCGGATGGATGCGTTCTCTCCACCACTCTGGTGTTGCCGTTGCATCCTCTGGGTAGACACCGACGATCGAGCACAGTCCCTCGGAACGGTAAACTGAGTTTGCTGCCAAATCCCACTCAAACACCATGCCGTCGATCGCCCTTGTAGCTAATTGGAAACGGTTGTAGCTTTCTTGCAAGGCGAGTTCGGCCATTTTGCGAGCGGTAATTTCCTGTACCACGATATGAATCCCCACAATCTCTGGGCCCCTGTCTCTGAGCGGCCACCAATTCTGGAGCCAAGTGCGAACAACTGTGGGTTGATCCCTAGTTGCACCGGTGAGTTCATAATTCCGGATCGGTTCTCCGGTGTCTAGAAGGTGTCCCAACAAAGGTTCGGCTGTGTCTGCCCAGTCGGGGACAATTTCGCGCAGGGTATGGCCGATGTGCCTTTGTACGGCCAAGCCGTTCATTTGGGCAAACCGCTGGTTGATCCGCACGAACCGCAAATCTGTGTCTAAAACGGCTAAACCCACGGGAGTTGTTTGGTAGAGCGACTCTATCTCTACAAGTTGACGCCGCACGGTTTGTTCGCTCTCTTGTAGGGCGAGCTCGGCTTTTTTGCGATCGGTAGCATCAAATAATACTCCGATAAACCGCACTGCTTCGCCTGCTGCGTCGTAGAGATAGCGCCCGAACGCGCTCAACCAGCGGATTTCTCCGTTGTCGGCGCGGATGATCCGGTATTCGGGGGAGTAGAGCGATCGCGTTTGGCGAGCTGTTTTGGCTGCTTGCATGACTTGCTTGAAGTCATCTGGATGCACGCAGTTTTGCCAAACAGCCGCGCTTGCTTCGCCGCCCGGTGTCTGTTCGCAGCCCAAAATGCTGAAATGGGTCGCCGACCAAATTACTCGATGTGTTCGCACGTCAAAATCCCAGGTTGCCATGCCTGAGCCTTCGATGGCGACGCTCAAACGTTCTTCGCTTTGTTTCAAGGCAATTTCAGTTTGTTTGCGATCCGTGATATCTGTCACGGAACCCACAGCCCGCAGGGGATTGCCTGACTCGTCCCAAATTGCTCGCCCTCTTGCTAAAACCCATTTGTAGCGGCCGTCTGGACAGCGAACCCGGTACTCGCAGCAGTAATGTGAGGTTTCTCGACGCAAGTGCTGCTGCCAATTGATTTGCATTATCTCCAAATCATCGGGATGAATGTAGCTCAAAAATTGGCTGAACTCCTTGACTTCTTCGGGCTGACGTTCCAAAATCTCTAAACACCGATCGCTCAGAATCTGGCAATTTGTTTGCAGGTTGTGATCCCAAATGCCGTCGTTGTTGCCGGCACAGGCTAGCTGCCAGCGTTCTTGGCTTTCTCGCAAAGCTTCTTTGGTTTGATTGGCGCGATCGATTTGTATGGCGGCAACGGCAAAGTCTGCTAGGGCGATCGCGATCTGCAAGTCTTCGGCATCGAATTGGCGATCGGAATCGTGAGATACAATCCATATTGCCCCCAGCGATTGATTTTCTGCTTGCAGTGGCACGACTAACGCTTCGGCGATCGGCAATTCTACTAGCTGCTGTAAGTCGGTGAAGTATTGTTCTGGAGCGAAGTAAAGCTGAGGAGTTTGGCGATCGATCGGGGTTCCCGACAAACGCAATTTGCGGGGTGTGTTTCTATGTTCTGCTGCTTCCCACGCTCCCGCTAAGGCCTCCCACCGAAAGATTTGTTCGGAAGTTGCATTTTCTTCTAGCAAGCAGACTCCGACGCTTCCTGCGTCGCACAAATCTTGAGCGATCGCCACCAGTGTTTTGAGCAGCGTGTGGGGTGAGGTTGCCAATTGTCGAGCCAGCGTTTGCAGCGCTCGGTTTTCTGCTTTTTGATCGTGCGATCGAGGGATGCGGCGCGACAGTTCATCGGCGATCGGAATGTCGGTTAAATTAGTTTGTGGGGTGTGCCAAGCTTCCATCAATTAGTGGTCTCTATGTCTTTCGGTCTGAGCTGGCGAGCGTATATCAGCGCCCTCTTCAACCATCTGCTACAAATTATAGCATTTACCCAGAGACAAAATTAGTTATCTATCTTGGTAATTACTTTTTATTTTTCAGGCTAGTGGATTGCCTTAGTTGCCTTTACTCTTGTCGCCGCCTTATGCACAATTTCATTCCAGAATCGCGCTTTTTTCCATATCTGACTTGGAGAGAAATTCAGTCTATGCCGGATAAGGAAAATACTGTGATAATTCTGCCGCTAGGTGCGATCGAACAGCACGGCCCTCATTTGCCTTTAATTGTAGATGCGGCAATTAGCGCGGCAGTTACAGGCAAAGCCCTGGCAAAGTTAGAGGCAAATATTCCCGCCTATGCTTTGCCACCTTTGTACTATGGCAAGTCGAACGAACACTGCCATTTTCCCGGTACAATTATGCTCAATGCTCAGACGCTTTTAGTAGTAATCAGTGAAATTGCAGACAGTATTTATCAGGCTGGCTTTCGGAAATTAGTGTTAATGAATGGTCACGGCGGACAGCCACAGGTGATGGAAATTGCGGCGCGGGATATTCATCAAAAATATCAGGATTTTTCGGTTTTTCCGCTGTTTGTTTGGCGCGTTCCTAATGTGGCTGCTGAATTATTAACTGCCAAGGAGTTGGAGTTGGGGATTCACGCGGGTGATGCAGAAACGAGTTTGATGTTGGCAATTTTGCCCGAACAGGTGAAAATGGAACTGGCCGTTTGCGAGTACCCGCAGGGTTTACCAACAGACAGTTTGCTGAGTATGGAAGGGAATTTGCCTTTTGCTTGGCTGACGCGAGAGTTGACTGAAAGCGGTGTGTTGGGCGATGCGACGGTGGCGACGAAAGAAAAGGGAGCTCGTATTCTCGAATCTCTCTCTGACGGCTGGGCACAAGTTATCAAAGATGTTTACAAATTTCGACAGCCTCGTAGTAACTAAAAATTAAGAATTAAAAATCAAAAATTCTTCTAATTTGTGTCAAAATGAGTCTAAGAAATTTTTTGAGTTGGAAAACTAACGATGAGTGTAAATTCTAAATTGCAGCGCGCTTTTGAGCAAGGTCGCGCCCTGAAAATTATCAGCGGTTTAAATAATTTTGATGCCGCCAACGTTGCTGCTGTCGTCAAAGCAGCGGATCTCGGCGGTGCTTCCTTTGTTGATATTGCTGCCGATCGCGATTTGGTATTGATGGCAAAACAGTTGACAAGTTTGCCAATTTGTGTATCTGCCGTGGAACCGGAAAAGTTTGTGCCTGCGGTAGAAGCTGGCGCTGATTTGATTGAAATTGGTAACTTTGATGCTTTCTACGCAGAAGGCCGCCGCTTTGAAGCTGAGGAAGTTTTGCAGTTGACTCGCGAAACTCGATCGCTATTTCCAAACATCACTCTTTCTGTGACAGTTCCCCACATTTTGACCCTCGACAAACAAGTGCAATTAGCAATTGAATTAGTCAAAGCTGGGGCTAATATCATCCAAACCGAAGGTGGCACCAGCGCTCAACCAATTCACGCTGGCACCTTGGGATTAATTGAAAAAGCAGCGCCTACTTTGGCCGCAGCCTTTGAAATTTCCCGCGCCGTATCCGTCCCCGTACTCTGCGCTTCCGGCATCTCCAGCGTCACCGCACCGCTCGCTATTGGAGCCGGTGCTGCTGGTGTTGGTGTCGGTTCTGCTGTCAGCCAACTTAATAGCGAAGTGGCGATGATTGCGGCTGTTCGCAGTTTGGTTGAAGCTTTGGCTTTGGTTTCGCGATCGCACTTGCCGGCTTCCATTTAATTAAGAAGGAAGAAGGAAGAAGGAAGAAGGAAGAAGGAAGAAGGAAGAAGGAAGAAGGAAGATTTTTCCCATCCCTCGCTCTTCCCCTTCTCCCAGTCTTCGCCTCTTCCACTCCCCCACTCTTTCACTTTTCCACTCTTCCTTAATAATTGATAAACCACACGGCATAATCATCTAATAACTGATTGTTGCGGGAGATTACATCAACTGATTCTAACTCAGATAAAGGCAACATAAACTTTTGGCGATCGCTGAGGCGCTGCACTTCCACAAATATGCCTTCTTCCTGAATCACCAAATCATCCAACTGATTAATTGTGAATCTATCAGTATAAGAAGGTTGAGTTTTTTTGAGCCGTGCATATTCTTTTTTGCTGCCCGAACCCATTGTATATTCTTCTTCCCATTCAAACTCTTCTATGCCGGTAACGTGGCAGGGGAGTTGAATATTTTGCTTGATGTAGTCTAGATATTTGACGGAATTTTTTAGGCTGAAATCAATATTTTTTGACCCCAAAATCTTACTGATTTTAGTTTCAAATTGCTTGGTATTAAATGGGAGATTTTCATCGAGATGCGCTAACATTTCTGGATCGAACCCCGCTCTCAATTCGGATAATTCCTCCAGCAGCCTCTGAAAGTCGTTGACCGGTTTCGGTCTTCTGCCTGCTACAATGGTTTCATCAAGCTGAACTGGAGGAAGTTCGGATTGTGAAGGAAGGGATTGGCTTTGCTCTGGGCGATCGTCCACTTTAGATTTGTTAACTTTAGATTTGTTAACTTTAGGCTGGTTAAGTTTAGGCTTGTTAAATTTAGGCATCGCTCGGTCTCGCTGGCTCGGTTTATCAATAAAGTATATCTTGGCAGAAGTACATTGTGTCTGATAGGAGGAAGCTGTAATGCAACTACTGAAATCACCTGATGAATCGCCAGTCTATCAAGGACAATTCGGCGAGTTTACGATTACTCAAAACGATCGCACGGGAGTGTTGATTTACCGCGCCGGATTGGGGGTGGCGGCGCTGTGTTTTGCGATCGGCACTACTCTGGTGCTGCAACAGGGCGACAACCCGATGGCAATCCAAGCTGTAACGCCTGTTTTTGCTTGTTTCTGGATAGCTTTAGGCGTCAGCTTGGCAACTATTCACATTTACATGATCGCGCTGCATCGAACACTACAGGCGTTTTGGGCGATCGGCGGCGCGGCAGCATTGTTTGTGGCCCTACAAAGCAGCCAACCTCTAGCTTTAGCAGTGTACGAACATCCCGCCACGTTGTGGGGAATTGGCTTTACTTTTGCCGCCTTAAATGGCATTTATTTTAAGGAAGCATTCTGCTTTAATCGCCTAGAAACTAAGTTTTTGACTCCTGGAGTTCCTCTCTTAATTTTAGGACATATTTTCGGTTTTTTGTCTACCGAAAATGAACAGTTTTTGCTGGCTATTTGGGCGGCTTTGTTTATCATCTTTGCTGTGCGTAAGTTCTTTCAACCAATGCCGCAGGATATCGGGGATAAAAGCGTTTTTGAGTATCTCAAACACCAATAATTTGGGAATGGGGCATGGGGCATAGGGAATTGGACACTTTTACTGATCCCTTTCCCTTTCATCCGTTACATCCGTTACATAATCCTTTGCCGAACTTCCTTATGCTCTAAAATGAGAATTCGTTTAATCCGTCGTCGAGAAATCTGGGCAATTACTAGGGAAGGTTGGGTAATTGCAAGCGCGGGGTTGATAATTTTAATGCTCTTAATTATTACAAATATCCATCCATTTTTGGCTGTAAATGCGCCGATTAAAGCAGATATATTGGTTGTCGAAGGCTGGTTGCCGGATTATGCGATCGAAAGTGCGATCGCCGAATTCAAAAAAGGCGAATACAGCCAATTAATTACCACAGGAGTTCCTTTAAGTAAAGGCTACTATCTCGCTGAATATAAAAATTATGCCGCACTAACTGCCGCGACTTGTATTGCGCTAGGATTTGATCAAAACCAAGTAATAGCAGTACCAGCCGCGAGTGTTGTGAAACACCGCACTGCTGCTTCTGCGATCGCACTTCGGGATTGGTTTTCTACTTCCGATTTAAAAGTTAACTCAATTAATCTTTATTCTTTTGGCCCTCACGCCCGCAGAAGTTGGATTGTATTTAAAGAAGTGCTGAATCCTGAGATTAAAGTCGGGATTATAGCGGCGGAACCGCAAGATTACAATTCCCAAGAATGGTGGAAATCTAGCGAAGGTTTTCGGACAGTAATCGGAGAAATCATTGCTTATATTTATGCCCGTTTTGTAGATTGGAAAGCTTAGCCAGTAATTGTCAACTTCCCTCTTAATTTTCTTCGCGTTATTAGCGCCTTCGCGGTTCGCAAAAAAATCTATATAGCAATTCTTGCAGGAGTCGTAAATTTTTAACCCCACCCCAACCCTCCCCTTGGTAAGGGGAGGGAGTAAGAAATTCACAAATGATTTAGGATTGCTATATAAAAGTTTTACATCTGTGGAAATACAGGACACGGCAGTGCCATTTCTTTACTCGGGCATCTGTGAAAATACAGGACACGGCAGTGCCATTTCCCTACCCAAGGAATACAGGAGACGGCAGTGGCGTTTCCCTACTATATTCATTCCACCGAAGATGATAAAATTATTCTCAGATAAGTTGAGGGTAACTCCTTGTTAGAAGAACGCGCTTACTGGTTAGCATGGTCGCAAATTAACGGTATCGGGCCGATTTTGTTGCAAAGATTGCAGCAAAATTTCAATAGTTTGGCAGAAGCTTGGACGGCAAAACCAGTAGATTTAATGCGAATCGAAGGGTTCGGCAAGCAGATAATTGAAACCATTGTGCAAGAACGCACTAAACTGAATCCAGAAGAATTTATCGAAAAACATCTTATAAAAAATCCCTGTTTTTGGACGCCTGCCGATCCAGATTATCCCCGCTTATTATTGGAAATTCCCAATCCGCCACCAGTGTTGTATTATCGTGGTTTAGTAGATGTAAAAGAGAATCAAGGAATTACGCCGACAGTGGCAATAGTTGGTACTCGCAGCCCTACGGAATACGGCAGAAGGTGGACTCGCAAAATTAGTACGGCTTTGGCTAAAAGTGATTTTACTGTGGTTTCGGGATTGGCTGCTGGTATTGATACAGAGGCTCATACAGGCTGTTTGGAGGCGGGAGGAAGGACTTTCGCAGTAGTGGGGACGGGAGTAGATATTGTATATCCTAAACAAAATGAGAGGTTGTGCGATCGCATTTTGCAGCAGGGATTGGTAATTAGCGAATATCCGGCGGGTACTCAACCGAATAAAACTAATTTTCCGCGTCGAAATCGCATAATTGCTGGCTTAAGTCGCGCTACAATCGTGATAGAAGCTCCGCATAAATCTGGTGCTTTAATTACGGCTTATCAAGCGAATGATTTTTGCCGGGATGTGTATGTTTTGACGGGCAGATTGGATGATGAGCGTTCTTTTGGATGTTTGGAGTTGCTGAGTAAAGGTGCTCATCCGATTCTGCCGGGTAGCGATCGAATGTTAAGCGAAGACAGGTTGTTGGAAATGCTCGGAGCTATGCCAAAATTGGATAGAGCCGAGCAGTTGTCGTTGTTTCCCCCAAATCCGACGGTTGAGAAGCAAGGGCCGCCGTTGGAGCCGGAATTGGCTAAGGTGTTAAGTGCGATCGTATCTGAGCCGATTTCTTTTGATACAATTGTGGAAGCAGCGGGATTAGAAGCGGGAAGAGTTTCTAGTATACTTTTGCAGTTGGAATTGTTGGGATTAGTTTCGCAGTTACCAGGAATGCGATATCAGCGCTGCTGATGTGAAAAGTTAGGTTATTCGGCGGTTGAAACCGCGTCTACACAGACAAAATCCGCCTGCGCGGATTGAAGAGAAGACTCTGTATTTTTCATTGTTGTTTAAGTTTCGAGCCCCCTAAATCCCCCTTAATAAGGGGAGTAGGGGTTGACTTTGAATACTCTTGTCCCCCCCTTAGTAGGGGCGGTGCGACCCCTACTCCCCGTGCCCGCCCTTGGCTAGGGGGGATCGAGCGAACTATTAGAACAATTGTTTGATCCGAAATCGCTCTTAAATCAATCCGAAATTAGCAGCACTGATACTGCTAGCAGAAACACCACTGAGAGAAGCTAAAATCTCCCCTGTTTGAGCAAACCGGATTAATGTTGCACCGCTATCTTGAGCAATCGCCAATTGCGAGAAACTCAACCCGTTACCCAATACTAACAAGTCTTGACCGACTTCAAAATCAGTAATCGTATCAGTACCGGAATTGGTAGAGAGTAGGAACTTATCTACTCCCATCCCTCCTACCAAAGTATCAATTCCCAAACCGCCAGTCAGTAAATCATCTCCCTTACCTCCGTAAAGAATATCATTACCCTCATCACCATTCAAAATGTCAGCACCACGGTTGCCAAATAAGACATCATCACCGCTACTTCCCAGGATTGTATCGCTACCTTTGCCACCAAAAATAGTATCATTCCCCAGACTTCCATCGAGGGAATCATTGCCCCTCATGCCCATCAAGACATTATTCCCGCTGTCGCCACTCAGGATATCGTCGCCATTTGTACCGAGAATTGCATTCGGGGAATTGCTGCCCAAATCAGCATCACCGCTGACAACCGGAGTTGCAATCCCAACAGGCAAGATTACAGCTTCAATTCGGCTATCTAAAGCAGTACCAGTATTGTCAGCAACTAGCTGGGAAATAGGTTTATTTCCGGTACCAACTTCTTTGAATTCTTGAGTGGTTGGGCCCAAGGCTACTTGTTGGAGGCGGGCAAGTGATTCAGGAATTGATGTTGCTGTTGGGTTGGAGACAGCCGCATCAATGCGCTGATTGGCTGTTGCCATTACTGTCGCGGATTGCGATGTAATTTGGGTGACTTGTTGAGAGTTGAAACTGGGGTCTATTTGCTGGATTTTCGCGGCAGCTTGCTGAATGATTGGTTCTAAGGCTGCTGCATTACTCAGGTTTAAGACTGTACCGGATTGAATTTGATTGGTAATTGAGCTGACAACAGCTTTGACAATATCGTTGTTAGCTGCACTGGATGCACCGTCAATCAAACCGCTAGTTTGGGTGATGAAGTTTTGGACTTTCACCATTGCGGATAAGACTTCGACTCCCCCTGGTTGGTTGTTGTTGGTCGCTGCTATTGGATCTAAGCTAGTTAGGTCAACTTCAGCGGGGAGAGAAAGGGCGGCTTTGACTAAAGATTGAGCTTCTTCGGGTGCAATTTCTTTGTCGGTTAAGTCGGCGACTAAACTGGTTAGGAGTGTTACTACACTTGCATCTGGTGGTGCGGTGAGTGGTGTTTCTAGGGGTAAGCCGGTGGCGGTGTCAGTGCCTCCTGTGACAACTAAATTGCCTTCTGATGGGTCGATTTCTCCGTTTTTGTTGGTGTCGAAAATGTCGAAGGGGATGTTGAGATTGAACTCACCCTTGCTGTTAGTGGTGGTGGATGGTTCGTTGGTGTCGAGTATGCCGTTTTTGTTGGCGTCTAGGAACACAGTAGCACCGGAGATATAACCGTCAATTGCAAGGCCCTGAATGGCATTGAATGCCAGGATAAATTCGTCGCTGACACTGGCACCAGCATTGTCCGTTGCTGTCACCTTAATTGGGAAATAGATGTTTGAGGGGACATTTGCCACATCGAAATCCACGCTAAAGGTCAGCGTATTCGGGTCGAACTTAAGCCAATCGGGTGGAATGATGGTGCCGGTATTGGGGTCGAGAGTCAGCCCGATGGGGAGGAAGTTCGGGTCTGGAGTTATGGAGTACGAGTAAGTGAGGCTGTCACCTGGATCATAATCAGTAAAGGTGTCTGGAGAAAGAGTCAAATTGAAGTCGCTGCGGAAAATGCCAAGACCTTGATTCCTGATGGAATTAGTCACCACCGGCGGGCGGTTGTTGAGTGTAGATTCAGCATCGATAATTTTCAGAGTGGCAGTGTTTTGGGTGCCAATAATGGAATTATCCCGATTGGTGATCCGAAACGCAATTTCTTCTGTTCCCTCAAATTGAGCATCCGGAAAAATGTCAATTGTGAAAGTTTTGGTATTTTCGCCTGGGTTAAAGGTGAGTTCACCAGAGAAATTGGGCGGAACGTCCCAATCAGTTCTGAAAGTCGCTGAACCAGTAGGAAGTTCTAGGTACACCCTGGAAAAGTTGTTTAGATTCCCAGTGCGAGTGAGGGTAATTTGTTTCTGAACGATTCCTGTGCGACTTTCATTGACCTGGTAAGTAGCTTCGGAAAAATTAATTGTAGGAGGCCCCTGAGCATCCAAAATTTGCAAGGTAGCAGTATTTTGGAGACCAATAATGGCATTATCCCCATTGGTGATCCGAAACGCAATTTCTTCTGTTCCCTCAAATTGACCATCCCCAAAAATGTCAATTGTGAAAGTTTTGCGGTTTTCGCCTGGGTTAAATGTGAGTTGAGGAGAGAAATTGGGGGTATTCCAATCTGTTCCGAAAGTCGCTGAACCCGTAGGAGGTTCTAGGTACACCGTGGAAAAGTTGTTTAGATTCCCAGTGCGAGTGAGGGTAATTTGCCTCTGAACCATTCCTGTGGGACTTTCATTGACCTGGTAAGTAGCTTCGGAAAAATTAATTGTAGGAGGCCCCTGAGCATCCAAAATTTGCAAGGTAGCAGTATTTTGGAGACCAATAATGGCATTATCCCCATTGGTGATCCGAAACGCAATTTCTTCTGTTCCCTCAAATTGACCATCCCCAAAAATGTCAATTGTGAAAGTTTTGCGGTTTTCGCCTGGGTTAAATGTGAGTTGAGGAGAGAAATTGGGGGTATTCCAATCTGTTCCGAAAGTCGCTGAACCCGTAGGAGGTTCTAGGTACACCGTGGAAAAGTTGTTTAGATTCCCAGTGCGAGTGAGGGTAATTTGCCTCTGAACCATTCCTGTGGGACTTTCATTGACTTGGTAAGTAGCTGGGGAAAAATTAATTGTAGGAGGCCCCTCAGCATCCAAAATTTGCAAGGTAGCAGTGTTTTGGGTGCCGATATTGACATTATTATCCCCACTGGCGATCCGAAACACGATTTCTTCTGTTCCCTCAAATTGACCATCCGGTAAGATGTCAATTGTCAAAGTTTTGCTATTTTCGCCTGGGTTAAAGGTGAGTTGAGGAGAGAAATTGGGGCCAAAGTTCCAATCTATTCCCCCACTCGCTGAACCAGTAGGAGGTTCTAGCCACACCGTGGAAAAGTTGCTTAGATCCCCAGTGCGAGTGATGGTAATTTGTTTCTGAACGGTTCCTGTGCGACTTTCATTGACTTGGTAAGTAGCTGGGGAAAAATTTACCGTGGGAATACTAAGAATCTGATTGTTAGGTTCCGTTATTCCCAAAGGAGTTTCATTAGATTTCGGTAATCCGATCGGGAATTTGTTTGTGCCGCCTGTTCCTGTAGTGAGTGGCGTCGGAGTTGGAGTCTCAGTTGTCGGCGTCGGAGTTGGAGTCTCAGTTGTCGGCGTCGGAGTTGGAGTCTCAGTTGTCGGCGTCGGAGTTGTCGTACCAGTTGTCGGCGTCGGCGTTGTCGTACCAGTTGTCGGCGTCGGAGTTGGAGTCTCAGTTGTCGGCGTCGGAGTTGGAGTCTCAGTTGTCGGCGTCGGAGTTGGAGTCTCAGTTGTCGGCGTCGGAGTTGTCGTACCAGTTGTCGGCGTCGGCGTTGTCGTACCAGTTGTCGGCGTCGGAGTTGGAGTCTCAGTTGTCGGCGTCGGCGTTGTCGTACCAGTTGTCGGCGTCGGCGTTGTCGTACCAGTTGTCGGCGGCGGAGTTGGCGCTACATCGTTATCCGTAATCGCCACTGTCACCCCTGGAACCACAACCACATTATACTTAGCATCACCACCACTCACACTGTGAGTGATAGTACCGCTGTGCGCGCCTTCGACAACGGTATCATCAACAGCTTTCACCGTAACGGGTTGAACGACATTCCAATTATCGGTAGTGAAATTCACAGGGGCGATCGCCTGAATCTGATTACCTGTTGTGAGAGTGATAGTAACAGGGGCGTAAGGCTGCGACGTTAACTTGATCCCATAATTGCCATCCGCGCCGCCTTCTGTAGCAGTTGTTTGCGTGGGAGAAATGCTGACACCTACTGTGTCGTTGTCGGTAATCGCTACATTTACATCCTGAATTGTTGTGCCGCTATACTTAGTGTCGGTACTGGTAACAGTGTGAGCGATCGTCCCGCTGTGCGTACCTTCGGCTTTGCTATCGTCGGTAGCGGTGACAGTGACTGTTTTGGCAACATTCCAATTCGTGCTGTCAAAGATAATAGGCGCGATCGCATTTATTTCACTTCCGGCATTAAAGTTAATGGTAACAGGAGCGATCGGCTCCGACGTTAACTTGAGCGCATAACTGCCATTTGCGCCGCCTTCTGTAGCAGTTGTTGCCGTGGGAGTAATAGAAATACCAGCCGTATCATTGTCCTTATTGCTAAGGCTAACATCCGCTGCATCTAGCTTATAATTCGGATCGTCGCTAACAGCAAGCGCTGTGACAATTTTGTAGTTAATATCGCCGTCAGCAATACTATCATTAACCCCTGTTACTGTCACCGGCTGCGGTGTATCCCAGTTAACCGGAGTGAAAGTTAAGCTATTAACCGAAACTGTTCCCTCTGCAACATTGTCACTGTTCAAACCGATAGTCACATTAGCAGTCGGCTTAGTATTCAAAACCACAGTAAAGTTAGCCTTAGTGCCATCTTCACCAGTAGTTAATCCCGCCGTCGGATTCACCGTAATTCCCGGAGTTTCATCGTCACTGTTGGTGACATCGACATCATCAGGATCGAGGTTATTGTAATTAGGATCGGTGCTGACAGCAGCAGCCGTGACAATTTTGTAAGGTTGAGGGCCATCAGCTACTAAATCGTCAACACCACTGATTGTTATTGGTTGCGGTTGATTGTAGTTAGCAGGAGTGAAAGTTAAGCTATTAGTTGAAACTGTTCCTTCTTCAACATTGTCACTCCTCAAACCGATGGTAACGTCAGCAGTGGGTTGAGCGTTGAGTTTGACTGTAAATTCTGCCTTGCCACCAGCTTCGGTTGTTGATATTGCTTTTGGACTGACAGTGATGCCGGCAGTATCATCATTAGTAATAGTTGTGGTAGCGGTAGCCGTCGCAATAGTCGGTGCGCCACCCGGTGAAACTGAATTTGATAAAGTAATGGCAACAGTTTCATCCGGTTCTATATTGCCATCTCCCAACACATCCAAAGTAATAGTCTTGGATGTTTCTCCCGCAGCAAAACTGATTTTGCCAGTGGCAGCAGTTGCGCCAGAAGTGCCGCCAATATTGTTGTAATCAGTGCCGTTTGTCGCAGTGCCGGTAATGGCATAATCTACGGTACTCCAAAGTTCAGTGCTGCCATTACGAGTAATAGTAAATGTGGCAGGAGTAGCGCCCGAATTCCCTTCGGTAACGGTGGGATTGTCGGCGACAATTGAGTAAGAACTATTCCTGTCCAATATAGCCACTTTCACTTGACTCGTACCGTCGGCAACACCGCCTGTAATCGCACCCAAATTGAGAACTAACTGTTCGTTACTGTCAACGATATTGTCAGCCTTGATGGTAACTGAAATATCCTGCGTTAAAGTCGTAGTGCCAGCAGAAAAAGTAAGGGATGTAGTTGAAAGAGTGTAGTCTGCACCTAGAGTAGCCGTGCTGCTGGGATCGATGACAATTGGTACATTTACATCACTTAATGTGCCACCGCTGATAGTAACGGGAACCGTAATTACTGTGTCGGTCGTGCCTTCATTAACGTTGTAAGTGTTACCTATTTTGGGAGTAACGAAGGATACCTTAGTGGGTGTATTCAGCAGAATCGAAACGTTGCCTGAACCGCTGTTCGCTACGGCCAAATCCGGGAGAGTGTCAGCATTAAAGTTGCCGGCAATAATGGAGTTTGGATCTGTCCCCGCAGCAAAGTTAATGGGTGCACTAAAACCGCCACTGCCATTGCCTACTAAAATTGCAGCGCCGTTGGTGCCTCCTACTGCTAAGTCAAGTTTGCCGTCTCCGCTAAAGTCATTTGCAACAATGCCTTGCAGCCCTGTCCCCGCGCTAAAATTAGTGACCGCCCCAAAGCTGCCCGTGCCATTTCCCAATAGAATTGACACATTGTTAGAGCCGGTGTTAACTACGGCTAAGTCGAGGAAATTGTCTCCGTTAAAGTCCCCATTGGCGATCGAATTTGGATTTTGCCCAGCCCCCAAATTAGTAGCTGCACCAAAACCGCCAGTGCCATTCGCTAAAAAAACAGAAATGGTGTTAGAGACACTGTTCGGCACAGCTAAATCGGAAAAAGTATCTCCGTTAAAGTCCCCCACTGTCATGAAAGCGGGAAGTGACTGCGCGCTCAAGTTAGTGTTGAAATTCAATGCCCCGCTGCCACTGCTATTTGCCAGCAAAATTGTGACACCACCAGAGGCACTGCCAGGGCTTGAATTGACTACTGCTACGTCTGAAAAGTTGTCGTCGTTAAACTTCCCAACTGCAACCGAGATAGGAGATACTCCTGTAGGATATGGAGTCGGGCTGCCAAAACCGCCCGTACCATTTCCTAAGAAAATTGAGAGGGCGCCACCAGTGCCGCTACCCACTACTGCCAAGTCGGGGAAATTATCGTTGTTAAAATTGCCGATCGCGATCGATGTGGGATATGACACCGCCAAGGTAGGAATAGGCGCAGGATCGAAGCCACCAGTGCCATTGCCTAACAGGATAGAAACGGTGTCAGATCCTTGGTTTGTTACAGCTAGATCGGGTTGGCCATCCAGGTCAAAATCTCCCGTAGCAATACCGTAGGGATTTGTCCCCGCGCCAATATTTGTGGCCGCACCGAAGGTGTTCAAAACATACTCGTAACCCGCTAATACTTCGGGTTCAAATACCAGCGGCGTTTCTATTTTCCCGGTGGTCACTTCTAATTCCCAGTCGCCTCCTTTGGCTACACTTCCGGTGAGGTTTTGGGAAGCCGCAACGTTTGAATTTGTGAGTTGGGCAATTCGTTGGATGAAGGCTACACCGTCTATATCTCTGGCGTGTTGATCATCTCTGGCGTGTTGATCATCTATGGCGTATTCATCAGATCCGCCAGGGGTTGAAACCCCCGTCTCATAGCGAAAGTCCTCGCTCAGGGACTGTTTATTGAGGTTGTTTTCAGTCGGTTTCAACCGACTTGAGCTTTGAGCCTGGGAATTCATTCCCTGGCGGACTTTCGGGTAAGCGCCAGAGGCTGATGCGACATCTACAGCGTGTTCGTCGGTTCCGCCGTTCGTTTCAACCCCCGTCTCATAGCGAAAGTCCTCGCTCAGGGACTGTTTATTGAGGTTGTTCCCAGTCGGTTTCAACCGACTTGAGCTTTGAGAAAGGGAATTCATTCCCTGGCGGACTTTCGGGTAAGCAGTCGGTTTCAACCGACTTGAGCTTTGAGAAAGGGAATTCATTCCCTGGCGGACTTTCGGGTAAGCGCCAGAGGCTGATGCGACATTGCAACCGTAAATCAGAATGTCCGCATCAACAGTTAAAGCACTCCGCCACTGCTGCAATTTCTCGGAATAAGTTTCCACATTATCTAAACTCAAGCAGCCATTACCCAATTGCAAGCTACCCGGAGCACCGTGAGAAACTATGTGAATGCTGTCAATATTGGTACGAAGAGCTAAAATTTGAGTGATTTGGTCGATCGCATCTCGGTTCCCATCCAAAACAACTACTTCCGTACCCGGTTTTACCCCGGCCATCAAACTTTG